>CAXMNG010000071.1:0-3955 GCA_964194585.1 Salibacteraceae bacterium
CGAGACCACGGTGGGAGATATCGATCGTCTACTCGATGCCGGCGCCCCTGGCCTGGCACTGCGCGTCATCGAGCGGGACCAACCGAAGTTTTCCGCCAGCCCCGTTGCCTGGCAGCGTTGGGAGCGGCGCCGCCTGGCAATCCTCGAATCCCGACAAGACTGGTCGGCTGTCATCCACCGGATCGCCGAATATCCATCAACGCTTCCCGACGACTTCTGGATCGCGGCCCAGGAGTCGGTGCTGCGCTCACATCTCGCCAGCGGCGACGCGAGCGCCGCCAGCGCCATCATCGCGGGCCTCATCTGGAGCACGGCCCAGGACACCGCCAGGGTCGACGAGTGGGCCGAGCGTCTGAACCGCTGGCGAAGCCAGCTGGGGGGCAGTTATTTACTCGCCGGGCAATTGCCCGATGCCCAGACCGCCGTGCTGCGATACCGACTGGACTACGGTGACGAGCCCGCGGGGTGGCGGCTTGCCCATGCCAAGGCGTTGCTGCGCGAAGGCCACGAGCGGGAGGCGCGTCGGCTTCTGATCGGTCTGGAAACGACCGAGGTGGCCTATATGAAGCTGTTGCTGAGGGCCCGCAACAGCGGTGTGGATCCCGTAGAGCTGCTTTCAGAGATGGCCCCCTTTCTCGGCGAAGGACGGCTTCTCGAGGCGGAACGCGCGCAGCTATGGGCGTCGCTGGCAAGCGCCGCTGCGCGCTACCGCGATCATGAAGTGCGTGTCACTGCGATGGAGCAGGCCGTGGCGCTGCGCGCGCCAGTTGCTGCAGGCGATGAATTCGTCGACGTGGACGCCGACGCCTTGTGGAACGCCTACCGTGCCTACGCGGCGGCGCTCGCCAACGAATCCCAACTGCTGGTGGGCCGCTTCGACGCCTGGCTGGCCCTGGCGGAACAACACAGCGATGCCGGTGATCCGAAGGCCCGCGCCATGTATGCCTATCTGGCGACGCAAGACAGAGATCCTCGGGTGGCGGGCATTGCGCGTAAAGGATTGGTATCGACGCTCACCCGGGAACGCCGTGGTCTGACCATTCTCGGCAGGCTGTATCTGGAATCCAGCCGCTATGCGAAGATTTCGTCCATTCCGGCGGCTCTGCGCGCGCCGCTCATCGCCTACGCCATGGACGAATCCCGGCTCGATGTGTCCCGGCAGCTGCTGGCGGGGTTGGACGCGGAGGCTCGCAACGCGCTGTCGCTGGAATGGCGCGCGTCGGTGGCAGTGGCCTTGATCGGCAATGGCGGGATCGATGAAGCGGTGGCCTTGTTCGGCGACGACTTCGCTGCCGGCGGCAGCCCGGACCGGATGGCGGTGGATGCCGCCGTGGGTGTCGCGCTGGCTCTGCAGGCGGCCGGCGAATACAAGCACTCCGCGGCGCTGCTGTCACGAGTGCTGGCGATGGCGCCCTGGCCGCAGCAGCGCCGGGAGTTGCTGTTGCTTGCGGCCGAGGCCGAGGACCGCGCGGGCCACCACGATCGTGCGGCGCGACGGTACATCGAGTCCGCGGCGCTGCCCGACGGCGGACCCGCCGACGCCTGGTGGTATTCCGCGAACCTGGAGGCGGCCCGCGCTCTGGCCCGGGCTGGCCTGGTCGAGGACGCCGTGGGGGTGTTGGAGAGCGCCCTGGCGAACAATCCGCAGTCGGACCAGCGGGTCCTGGTGGAGCATGTATTACGCCGTTTTTGAACCTCACCCGGGAGACAAGAGCGTGACCAGCGCTATCGACTACGCGGCCGTGGTGCCGGCACCGGTGGGGCTCTTGGGCATACGCATGAGCGGCGGGCAGCTGCTGGGCATCGATTTCGCGCCACAGTCCAAACCCATAGCTGCTGCTCCGAACGGCGCGGCACGCGAGGTGCTGGATCAGTTGTTTCACTATTTTGAAGACTCCGCGTGGCAATTCAATCTTCCTCTGGCGATGCACGGAACGCCTTTTCAGCGCCGCGTGTGGCAGGCGCTGCGGCGTATTCCTTCCGGCAGCACGTGCAGCTATGGGGAGATTGCCCGGGAGATCCGCAGCTCGGCACGGGCCGTGGGTGGCGCTTGCCGGCGTAACCCAATCCCCATCGTCGTGCCTTGTCACCGCGTGATCGCCGCCGGCGGTGGCGCCGGCGGATTCATGGGCCAGCGCGACGGCGACGCGCTGGCCATCAAGACTTGGTTGCTCGATCACGAGCGCCGTCGTTCATGAGCGACGAGGCGCCGCGGGATCGGGATCGCGATCGGGATCGGGATCTGGTGGAATCGTATATCGATGCGCTCTGGATGGAGCGCGGTCTCGCCGAAAACACCCTGGCTGCCTATCGTACGGACTTGCGTGGCTTTGCGTCCTGGCTGGCGGAGCGGGATCGTGGCCTTCTGACGGCGACTCGCGCCGATGTGCTCGAGTATCTCGCCGGGCTGGCGGCCTCGCCGCCACGCAGCGTCGCCCGGCGACTCTCCAGCCTGCGGCGTTTCTACCAGTACTTGATGCGACACGCGCGCATCGCCGAAGATCCCTGCGCGCGCATCGAGGCACCGCGCATCGGTCGCAGTCTACCCATCACCTTGAGCGAAGCGGAAGTGGAGGCACTACTCGAGGCGCCGGATCTCGGTGCGCGTGAGGGGCTGCGTGACCGCGCCATGCTGGAATTGCTCTATGCTACGGGCCTACGCGTCTCGGAACTCGTCAACTTGACGCTGGGTCAGATCAATCACCAGCAGGGCGTGGTGCGGGTGATGGGCAAGGGCAGCAAGGAACGGCTCGTGCCGCTGGGCGAATCGGCGTTGGATTGGATCGAGCGCTATCTCCGCGAGGGACGCCCGCAGCTCCTGGACGCCGGCCAGGGCGACGCCCTGTTTCCCAGTCCCCGGGGCGGTGCCATCAGCCGCCAGGCCTTCTGGTACGCCGTCAAGCGCTACGCGACGATAGCCAACATCTCCAAGCCCATCTCACCTCACAGCCTGAGACATGCATTCGCGACGCACCTGCTCAATCACGGCGCCGATCTGCGTGTCGTGCAGTTGTTACTGGGCCACAGTGACATCTCTACGACACAGATTTACACCCACGTCGCAAAGGAACGATTGAAGCAGTTGCACGCGACCCATCATCCTCGCGGATGACATGCAAAGGGTGAGCTTAACCCGCGTCCTCGTCCTGCACGGCGGCGAAGACTTCGGCGGCGGTGGTGAGTCCGGCAGCGACTTTCTGGGCGCCGCTGATGCGCAGTGACAGCATACCGTCCATCAGCGCCGTGCTGCGCATGAGCCGGCTGTCCGTATCGGCGGTGATGTGTGTGCGCAAATCATCGGTGATGCGCATGAGCTCGTAGATCCCGATGCGCCCGAGATAACCGGTATGGCGGCATTCGTCGCAGCCGACGGGCGCAAACACTTTTGCCGGCCGGCGCGGTCGCTTAGGCGCCACCAGCGATTTCCATTCATCCTCCGAGATCTCAATGGGCTTCTTGCAGTGACGGCAGAGCGTGCGTACCAGGCGCTGCGCGACCACACCGATCAGCGCCACCTTGAGCAGATAGGGCGGAACGCCAAGCTCCAGAAAGCGCGTTACGGTGGAGGGAGCGTCGTTGGTGTGCACCGTCGACAGCACCAGATGACCGGTGAGGGCCGCCTGCACGGCGGTGTTCGCCGTCTCCTCGTCGCGGATCTCTCCCACCATGATGATGTCGGGGTCTTGCCGAAGCAGCGTACGTACGCCGGTAGCGAAATCGAGACCGATTTGATGCTGCACGTACATTTGATTGAGGTCCGGATCCACCAGCTCGATGGGATCTTCGATGGTGCAAATGTTGACCTCGGGTCTGGAAAGACGCTTCAAGGCCGAATAGAGCGTGGTGGTCTTGCCCGAACCCGTGGGACCCGTAACCACGACCATGCCGTAGGGTTGCTCGACCATGCTTTGCCACTGCTTCACTTCCTTGGGCGAGAAACCCAGATCCGGCAAGG
>CAXMNG010000072.1:0-9601 GCA_964194585.1 Salibacteraceae bacterium
GTATGCGCGACGGCAGCGACGCCGTCTCCGACTGGCCGCTGTTGAACGCTCTGTTGAATACCGCCAGCGGCGCCACCTGGGTGAGCCTGCACCACGGCGGCGGTGTCGGCATGGGATTTTCCCAGCACGCCGGCATGGTCATCGTCTGCGACGGCAGCGAAGACGCCGCGCGGCGCATCGAACGTGTGCTCACCAACGACCCTGCCACCGGCGTCATGCGTCACGCGGACGCGGGCTACGACAGCGCGAAGCAATGCGCCCGCGAGAAAGGCCTGGACCTGCCGATGGAGGAGGGATAGCCCGAGGTTCCCGTATGGCTGTCGAAAATACGGCTCGCGAACCGGCTTCGAAGGACGCGTACGTGCTCGGGCGTTCCGCCCGTGAGCTCGATCGGCTCGATCTGCAGGGGATCATCTACCGGGACACCACACGCCGGGCGCTGATGCGCTGTGGAATCGACGAAGGGGTGCGTGTTCTCGATATCGGTTGCGGCTCCGGCGATGTGACAAGGCTGGCCGGTGAGTTCGTGGGTCCTTCGGGCTCGGTCCTCGGTATCGACACCGACGAAGATTCCGTTCGCTTTGCCAGGAGGAGAGCGGCGAAACCGGGGTCTACGAATGTCGCTTTCGATGTGGGCGAAGCGGCGTCATTCGCAGAGCCCGAATCCTTCGACGCGCTTGTCGCCCGTTTTTTTCTGATGCACCAGCCGTCTCCGGCCGAGACCCTGGCGGCGGCCGCGAGAGCCGTTCGACCGGGCGGTACCATCATGATGCTGGAGTCGCACATGGCCGGATTTCCGGATGGTCAGCATTCTTTCCCCCGGTCGGCGGCATACGACCGGGTCGTTCGCTGGAAATATCGCGTCGTCGCAGCGGCCGGCGCTGACATTGAGGCCGGCCTCGGCCTGTATCGGACATTCCGCTCGGCGAAGCTGCCTGCACCCGAGATGCGCATGGAAGCCCCCGTGGAGGGCGGTCCCGACAGCCTCATTTATCGCTACATGGCCGAGAGCGTTCGAAGTATGCTTCCCATGGCCGATTCACACGAAATCACCGGTTTCAGCGCGGAGAAGGTTGCAACGCTCGAAGCGCAACTTCGCGATGAGGTCGTGTCGAGTGGCGGTGTGCTCGTATGCTGGCCGGTCGTGTCGGCGTGGTGTCGAAAAGAAACGTAGGTTTCGGCAGTGGCATATCTGCGTTGCACCAAGAAACTGCTCAAGCAGATCGGATTGGATGCTGCAGTCCGGGCCCGCGAGGATGGGTCGATGGAAACGGACGATGATTGGTACGCGTACTTGAAATGGTTGGAAGGGCGGAAGTGCGTTCTTTTCACCAATGTCGGCACCTTGTATCCTTTTATGGTGCTCGACGCGCGAAAGGCGCAACTCAGGGAACTTCCGAAGTTGTTCCTTGCAGAGTACGAACAGAATCTCAACCATCTGGGGGCGACCACGAGCCAGATTGCCCATGAACTGTCGGTGATGAGAGACGTCAAAATCGGAAAGAGCCGAAATCAGAAAATTCTCGGGTCAATGAATGACTATGCGTTTCAAGCCGAAGTTTATGTAGACGCATCGGGTGGCGTGAAACAGGCGGACGGGTTGCTCGTCAGTGAGCGCCTCGGTGAAGCCCCTATGGGTGTGATTGGCTACTCTAGTGGTATCAGGGAGCTTCGAAAAAAGCTGGAGGCTCATGCCACTTAGCATATTCAGCCCGCATATTGCACCGGAACGGTGCAATATGCGGGTTAGGGACGGCGGTCTCCCTCGTAGTAGCCACGTTCTTGTGGCGGCCGCCAATGGCTGATCGTTTCGGGTCGCGCTGGACAAGCTCGTCGCGACGAGCTGTCCACGGGCCATTCAGAGACGGTCGTAACTGAGTGCAACAACACCGGCAGGAGCATCGTTCTTCTGTGGGAGGGGACTCATGACTACCTTCATCACTCTCGTCAACCTTACGGAACAGGGAATCCGAAACGCGAAAGAGTCGCCCAATCGTGCAGCGGCATTCGCAGCGAGCGCGGAAAAGCTCGGCGTGATAGTGAAAGACATCTACTGGACCGTCGGTCACTACGACGCTGTGGCGATCATCGAAGGGCCAGATGATGAAACCATAACTTCGGTCCTCTTGGGTCTAGGTGCTCAAGGCAACGTACGAACCGAAACCTTGCGCGCATTCTCTAAAGAGGAAATGAGCAGCATCGTAAGCAAGATGCCGTAGAAACCACCTCGCGTGACAGGTTGACGGAACACGAACGAGGAAGCGCCTTTGCGCTTCCTCGACGTTGTCGCGCGTCGAAATTGAATACTGCTGAATATGGTGGCGTTCCTCGTTGATTTCGACGAAGATACGTACTGACTTCCAAGTGCTCGACTCGACACCGACAAGCATTCCGAGATTGAGGGTGGACTATGAACATCAAGAGTCTCAGCGCGGGTCTGTCTTTTCGCGGGAACGTCACTGGCCGAAGGCAGAAATACTACGTGTTCGAGGGAAAGGATTCCTTTTTCGTCTTTTCCTTCTCGCGTGCGAAGCCGAAATCCGGATACTTCAACATGGTCAGCTCTGAAGCAGTGACCCATGTGCAGCGCCTGACGAGGGGGGAGCAGGGCGTTACCGCCCAATCTCTCAACAAGCGTTCCCGGAAACCAAAACTCATCGGCTCGGCGCTCGAAGCCTTGAACGTACTCTATGTTCTGGTTGCATGTGGCAGCGCAAAGATCGATCATCGCCACAAAGATAAACAGCTGTTCTTCAATATCAGTGAATGAAGAATTCTTGACCACGGGAGAGGAGGAAATACCATGCCAAGATTCGTTATCGAGCGAGCCATACCGGAAATCGGATCGGCGGACCGCGATGCACTGCGCGACGCTTCGGCGAAATCTAACGGCGTGCTGCAGGCGATGCAGGCGGAAGGGAAGGGTATTTATTGGGAGCACAGCTATGTGACCAATGACAAGACGTTCTGCGTATACCGCTCGGAGAGCGAAAGCTTGATTCTCGAACATGCTGAGCGAAGCGGCTTCCCTGCAACGGTCGTCACGGAGGTGCGCAACATGTTGGATCCTTTGACTGCAGAGTCGGCAGGGAAGTAGCGGAGTTCGAGTTCATCCGGCCAGTAATGGAGAGGTAGAAAGGAGAATCGTGGCAGGGGAAGGCGGCGATGGAGACAGGAAGCTGGAGGTGTCGGGCTGGTGCCTGTTTATCGTATCCGCCCTCTTTTTCATTGCTTCCACTGCGAGAAGCGGCGACGTGATCGGGCTTTTTGGCAGTCTGTTTTTTCTTTTCGCGTGTGTCGTATTCCTCGTGCCCTACTTGAGACGGGTGGAGTAGGCAGGATGCTCTACATGGTGATCGAACGGTTCAAGAATCAGGATGCGACACCGGTCTATGATCGTTTTCTCGACCAGGGACGCATGACGCCGGAGGGGCTCGAGTACGTGTCGAGCTGGGTAGACACCAAGCTGGAACGCTGTTTCCAGATCATGGAGACATCGGATCCGAAGCTCATGGCCGAGTGGACCGCGCACTGGAGCGATATCGTGGACTTCGAGGTCGTTCCCGTGATGTCGTCGGCAGACGCCGTTCAAGCGATGCAATCAAAGCCGTAGGTTACACGTCGGGGGATTGCTTCAGCTCTCGTCCAGCGACATCAAGCTCGCGTTGCCGCCCTGCGCCGTCGTATTGACCGACAGACTGCGCTCGGTAGCAAACCGGTGCAGATACCGTGGCCCGCCGGCCTTCGGCCCGGTGCCGGAGAGCCCCTCGCCGCCAAAGGGCTGGACACCGACCACGGCGCCGATCTGATTGCGGTTCACATAAGCGTTGCCAACCTTCAGGCGTGCGTGAATGGTGTCGATGGTGGTGTCGATACGACTGTGCAAACCCACCGTCAGCCCGTAACCGGTAGCGTTGATGTCGTCGATGACCGCGTCCAGCTCATCGGCGCGGAATCGCAGCACGTGTAGCACAGGGCCGAACACTTCTCGCTCCAGCTGACCGATGGAATCGATTTCGAATGCCCGGGGCGCGAAGAAGGTGCCGGCGGCGCATTCACTGCCCAGCGCGCATTCATAAATGAGCCGTGACTCCTTTGCCATGCGCGCGGCGTGTGCCTCCAAAATGTCCAGCGCGGCGGCGTCGATCACCGGACCCACGTCGGTACAGAGCCGCGCGGGATCGCCGATCACGAGCTCCGCCATCGCGCCGGTGAGCATCTCGATGGTCTTGTCTGCGATGTCGGACTGCAGGTAGAGCACGCGCAGGGCCGAGCAACGCTGGCCGGCGCTCTGGAACGCGGATGCAATTGCGTCGCTTACGACCTGCTCAGGCAGCGCCGAGGAATCCACGATCATGGCGTTCTGGCCGCCGGTTTCGGCGATCAGCGGCACGATGGGCCCGCCCTTGTGTGCCAGTGCCTTGTGAATGGTGCGCGCGGTTTCCGTTGAGCCCGTGAATGCAACCCCGGCGACCAGCGGATGGTTCACCAGCGGTGCGCCTACCGTTTCGCCGTCGCCGGGAAGCAGCTGCAACGCTTGCGCAGGGACGCCCGCTTCGTGCATCAGCGTCACGGCATGGTGGGCGATGAGCGGTGTCTGTTCTGCCGGTTTCGCAACCACTGCGTTGCCCGCGGCAAGCGCCGCCGTCACCTGGCCGGTGAAGATTGCGAGGGGAAAATTCCAGGGGCTGATGCATACGAATACGCCACGTCCGTGCAGCGACAGTTCGTTGCGCTCGCCGGTCGGGCCCGGGAGGCTTGTGGGCGCCGCGAAATCCTGGCGGCAGCGGCTCGCGTAGTAGCGGCAGAAATCCACCGCTTCGCGCACTTCCGCGACCGAATCGGGCACGGTCTTGCCGGCTTCGCGCACCGCGAGTGCCATCAGCACCGGCATGTCCCGTTCCATGAGTTCCGCCGTACGCTCCAGCGCCCGGGCCCGATCCTCCGCGCCGGTAGCGTCCCAGGCGGGTGCCGCGCTGGCGGCGCCTACCATGGCGGTCTCGACCAGGCTTGCGTCTGCCGTGACGACGGAGCCCACCTGGCGTCGGCGGTCGGCGGGATCCAGCACCGGTTGCTCGTCACCTTGCCGCGCTTCGCCGCCGACCAGGGGCGCGGCGCGCCACTCGCGCTCCAGGGCCTGGCGCATGGCCGCGTCCAGCGGCATCAGCTCGAGCGGGTCGCTGACATCGATACCGCGGGAATTGCGCCGCTCCGGTCGATAGATGTCCGGCGGCGTCGGGATGTGAGGATGGGGCTTGGTCGCCAGGCCGCGCATTTTCTCCAGCGGATCGGCAATGATGTCGTCCACCGGCGCGCGTTCGTCGACGATGCGATTGACGAAGGAGGTGTTGGCGCCGTTTTCGAGTAACCGCCGTACCAGGTAGGGCAGCAGATCTTCGTGGTTGCCCACCGGCGCGTAGATGCGGCAGGGAAGCGCCTGGTCGCCTTCCACTACCTGTCCGTAGAGCGCCTCGCCCATGCCGTGCAAACGCTGAAACTCGTAATCCCGGCGTGGGCCCGCCATCTCCACGATGGTCGCCAGGGTGTGGGCGTTGTGGGTGGCGAACTGGGGAAAGAATGCATCCGCGTGGGAGAGAATGCGCCTCGCACAGGCGATGTAGGACACATCCGTCGACGCTTTGCGCGTGAACACGGTATAGCCGTCGTGCCCGCCCTCCTGCGCGAGCTTTATCTCCGTGTCCCAATAGGCGCCCTTGACCAGCCGCAACATCAGGCGCCGGCCGTTGCTTCGCGCCAGCTCCGCGAGCCAGTCGACGGCCGGGTAGGCGCGCTTCTGATAGGCTTGCAGCGCCAGCCCGAAGCCTTCCCAGCCCTTCAGCGCGTCATCGGAAAATACGCGCGCGATAACGTCGAACGAGAGCTCCAGACGTTCAGCTTCCTCGGCATCCACGGTGAAGCCGATGTCCACTTCCCGCGCATGGGTGGCGAGGGCCATCAACCGCGGCACCAGCTCCGCGAAGGCGCGTTCGCGTTGCGCGAATTCGTAGCGTGGGTGCAGTGCGGAGAGCTTCACCGAAATGCCGGAAGAATCAATGGGTCCACGGTCCGCACCATGCTTGCCGATGGCGGCAATGGCGCCCTGATAGGCATCGAGGTAGCGTTTTGCGTCGGCTGCCGTATGCGCCGCTTCGCCCAGCATGTCGAAGGAGTGCCGGTAGCCGCGTTCCTGGTCGGCGGATGCGCGGGCGAGCGCCTCCTCGATGCTGCGCCCCATGACGAACTGTCGCCCGAGAATACGCATGCCCTGGGTGACGGACTGGCGGATCATGGGCTCGCCGACCCGGCTCACCAGGCGCCCGAGCACGGATTTCAATGACTGTTCCCGGTAGTCGTGCAACGAGACGACCCTTCCCGTGAGCATCAACGCCCAGGTGGATGCGTTGACGAATACCGAATCGCTGTTGCCGACGTGTTTCTCCCAGTCCGCCGGCCCAAGCTTGTCGCGGATGAGGGCGTCTGCTGTCTCCCGGTCGGGAATGCGTAGCAGCGCTTCGGCAAGACACATGAGCACCACGCCTTCCTGACTGGAAAGCTCGTACTCCTGCATGAAGGCGTCGATGCCGCCCTTGCCCAAGCGATGACGCCGCACGTCGCCGACCAGTGTGCGGGCACGCTCGGCGATGCGATCCAGCGACGCCTGCTCCAGATGCGCCACGTCCAGCAGCGTCTCGACAGCTTGCGTTTCGTCGCGCCGGTGCCAGTCGGCGATCTCGGCACGCAGCCGGTCATGCTGGGGCGGGGGGTAGCCGAATATCACGCTTCGAGATTCCAATCAGTGGCCGGTTGGTCGTGGCGCGGTTCAGCGCGACGCGGCCCACGTCAGATCGGGCCGTTGCAAATGCCATTCGGTGGCCTGCTGATAAGCATGACCGATGCGCAGCACCTTGTCTTCATGGAACGGGCGGGCGTAAATCATGAGTCCGATGGGTAAGCCGTCTCCCGTGAGCCCGCAGGGTACGCTCAAGCCGCACAGATCGAGAATGTTACCAATGGCGGTGTTGCGCAGGTACATCAGATTCCTGTGCGAGTACGCTTCCATGTCGCCGTCCACCTCGGCGAGGGTGCAGGCCGGAATGGGTGTGGTCGGGCACAGCACTGCGTCCAGGTCCGCCAGCTGACGAACCGCTTCCAGCCGCAGGCGTTTCCAGTCCAGCGTCGTCTGCAGGTAGTCCGCCGCTGCGACATCGCGGCCCTTGACCATGCGCGAGGCCACTATCGGGTCCAGCTCGTCGTAGTGCGCGTCGATGAATCGGCGATTGACGGTGTAGGCCTCGGCGGCAATGACCAGTCCGGCGGGATTGAGGGCCACGGCATCGGCGGCGGCGGGAAAATCGAAGCTGCGCACCTGCGCGCCGAGGTCGTCGAAAACCTCCGCGGCTGTGCGCACCGATGCTGCGACCTCAGGATGGGCATCATCCCAGAAGACAGTTTCGGCGATGCCGATACGCAGTCCATCGACGCCGTCGCGCAAGCTCGTCATGACGTCCTGCAGCGGCCGGCCATGGGTCGTGTCATCGCTCGCCTCGGGTCCCTGGATGGCCTGGTAGACCAGCGCGGCATCCTCGACGCTGCGGGCCAGCGGTCCCACCGAGTCGAGACTCCAGCTCAAGGGATGGACACCGGCACGGCTGACCTGGCCGACGGTGGTTTTGAGGCCGGTAATGCCACAAAGAGCCGCGGGGATACGCACGGATCCACCGGTGTCGCTGCCCAGCGCCAACGGCGCCATACCGGCGGCAACGCAGACGCCGGAGCCGCCGCTCGAGCCCCCGGGCAGATGGTGGCTGTGATGCCAGGGATTGTGTGGCGTGCCCAGATCGCGGTTGACGCCGGCGCCGCCGTAGGCGAACTGCACGGTCTTGGTCTTGCCGAGCAGGATCATGCCGGCGCGCGCGAGTCGCGCCACCACGGCCGCATCGGCAGCGGCGATGTTGTCGTCGAGCAGGCGGGTGCCCGCGGTGGTGGGCAGGCCGCCCACGTCGAATATATCTTTGGCGGAATAGGGGATGCCGTGCAGTGGGCCCAGGTCCTGGCCGGCCGCGAGCTGCGTCTCGGCGGCCCGGGCCACCGCCATGGCACGGTCCGGAGTCACGAGCTGGAAGGCGCCGAGTGCCCCGTCCAACTCCTCGATACGGGCCAGCAGTGCCTCGGTGAGCGCCACCGATGACAGCTCGCGCGCGCGCAGCCGTCGGCCCAGGGTGGCGATGGACTGATAGTGGAGCTCGGAATCGGTCACCGGGGTATCCTCGTGAAATCTGCCGGTATCTTAGCCCTCCGGGAAGGCGGGGATCACAAAAATGGCACCGCTTCGCGCCCCCGGCTGCGAAGGAATGGCGTTACTCGATTGGAGTCGCGGTTGCGGCCTCCAAGCGATTTCGCATACATTGTGAAAATACTGTCATATCTGCACCTTGCGGTGCGACAACTTCAGCGGGTAGCCAATCGGTTGACCGTTGATCCTGATATGTCAGTGCCATGCGGTGGTCACCGGACCCGGTATTTCCGGCTCGCGAGACCATTGCTGGCGCTCAATAATAAAGGAGGAGTCCCATGCCGAATAATCTCATTTCTTTACTACGCTTGATGGTCCTCGCTGTAGCCGCTACGTGCCTCATCGGTACCAGCGCCATGGCGGCGGAGTGTAAGAATCGCGGCGATCTCGATTCTCGCTATTGCGATGACAATGGTGACCTGGTGGCAGACACGCCTGCGGATACCAGCAAACAGCTCGATCCCGATACGTTGATCTTTTCGTACACGCCGGTGGAGGATCCGTCGGTCTACGCGAACGTATTTACCGAGTTCATGGATTATCTGTCGATGAAGACCGGCAAGAAGGTCAAGTGGTATGGCGCCGAGTCTTACGCCGCCCAGGTGGAGGCCATGCGCTCCGGCCGTCTGCACGTGGCCGGCATCTCCACGGGACCGACGGTCTTCGGCGTGAACCTGGCTGGATACGTGCCCATGTCCATCATGTGCAAGGGTGACGGTACCTTCGGCTATAAGCTGCAGCTCATCACCCAGAGTGATTCGGACATCATGAAGGTGAGCGATCTCAAAGGCCGTAAGGTGGCCCACGTGACGCCGTCCTCCAATTCAGGCAATCAAGCGCCGCGGGCGCTGTTCAAGGACATGGGCGTGGTGCCGGACCAGGACTACGAGGTCATCTACTCGGGTAAGCACGACAACTCCATCATGGGCGTCGCCAACCGCGACTACGATGCAGCGCCCATCGCCTCGAGTGTCCTCGACCGTATGGCGAGCAAAGGGGTGGTCAACAAGGACGATCTGCGCATCATCTGGGAGTCGCAGCCGTTTCCGACGACCTCCTACGGCTACGCCCACAATCTGACTCCCGCTCTGCAAAAGAGTGTGGGCGAGGCTTTCTTGACCTTCGACTGGAAGGGCACCGCGCTCGCCGAGGAGTTCGGCAAGCAGGCCGACAAGTTCTGCGCCATCACATTCAAGGAGCAGTGGAAGCCCATCCGGGTAATCCAGAAAGAGAACGGCGTCGTTTATAGCGACGAGGCGCTCAAGGGACTCAAGCTCAAGAAGAAGAAGAAAAAGAAGAAGAGCTGAG
>CAXMNG010000073.1:0-5231 GCA_964194585.1 Salibacteraceae bacterium
CGGACTCGTCTATCCAGTACGAGGTGGCGAAAGCAATCGCCGCGCTGTCGTTCGATTCCAGCTTCGCGACGCTTTCGGATACCAGGTTCTGGGACCATTCGTCGTGCCCGGCCGCCCACATGAAATACTTGCCCGCCGCCATTGCCTGAACGCGCCGAAAGTTCGCGGTGGCGCCGATGTTGTGATCGGCGCGCGAGTACGTGACCCGCTCAACCGCACTCGCGGCGCGCGAACCGATCTCTCCCGTCCCGTCGGTGGAGGCGTTGTCCGAGATCAGAATTCGAATGTTCTCGAAGTCCTGATTCAGCAATGATTCGAGGGCGCGCTCAAGGAAGCGGCCTTCGTTGTAGACGGGCACCCCGATCGTAACGAGCGGCTGCTGATCCACCGGTTGGCTGGGGCTCATGGTCCCGTCACGAGCTCAATGCTTGGCGACCTTTCTATCCTGCGCGCCGTCCTCACTGGAGTAAGTCCGGCGATCATAGTTCTGCCGTTTCAGCATGTAGAGAATTTTCTCTTGATTCGATCGGATTCTGTCGAGCATGTCCGCCACCAGGCCCACGATCCAGATGATGATTCCCAGAGAGTTCAGATAAATACCGCCGAGGGCAACGGACTTGTACGGGGTGAATGATCCGACGCTGTAGAAGTGCCACAAGACGAAAGCATCGAGGAGCAGTCCGAGCACGAAGAACACCGCGCCCAACAATCCGAAGAAACGGATAGGCTGGTGGTCTCTGAAGGTTCGAAAGATGGTGCCGCTGATGCGCCAGCCATACAACAGCAGGTTGCCCGCGACACGCGACTTTCTTCCCGGGAAGTATTTGACGTCTACGGGTACCGAAGCGATGCGCAGCCCCTTGGTGGCCAGATCCAGGAACGATTCCTGCGTGTAGGTGAATCGCCCGATGAGATTGAGCTGCAGCAGGGCCGTTCGCGAATAGGCCCTGAATCCACAGGAGACGTCACTGAAGTTGTCCTTTGCGATGAGGCTGATAAGCCGGCTCACGCGTTTGTTGCCCCAATATTTTATGATGGGCATATTTTCCGGCTTGCGCATATGTCCGTCGTCGGTAATGAACCGATCCGCGGCTACGAAATCGGCTTCGTCCCGAAGAATAGGCTGAATCAGCTTGGGGATTTCCAGGGGCGAAAACTGGCCGTCCGCATCGATGTTGACGGTAACGTCGGCGCCGAGCTCCAGCGCCTTGCGCAGTCCGGACTGGAAGGCCGCGCCGACTCCCTGGTTTTGCGCGTGTCCTACCACTTGGGCGCCGGCCTGGCGGGCAACCGCTGCCGTGCCATCGGTCGAACCGTCGTCGATCACCACGACGTCGATGGAGCTGATTCCGCTGATCGCTTGTGGAATAGACCGGATCACCGAAGCGAGGGAATCTTCTTCGTTGAACGCCGGAATGAGCACTGCCAGCTTCATGAGGGTAAAAGTAGCAGAATTCTACCGACTGACCCCTCCGGACGACGCCGATTCGTCAGAGTGGCCGGACACTCAGACGCTCAGCACTCGACGACGCTGACCGGGATCTCCAGCACATGGACGGCGAGCCCGCCCCGCGCCGTCTCCTTGTACTTGGTTTTCATGTCCGCCCCGGTTTCGCGCATGGTCTTGATGACCCTGTCCAGGGAAACGAAGTGCTCGCCGTCACCCCGCATGGCCATGCGCGCGGCGTTGATGGCTTTCACCGAGGCGATGGCGTTGCGCTCGATGCACGGTACCTGGACCAGCCCGCCGATTGGATCGCAGGTGAGACCGAGATTGTGCTCCATGCCGATCTCAGCGGCGTTCTCCACCTGGGCGGGCGTGCCGCCGAAGACTTCCGCCAGCCCCCCCGCCGCCATGGAGCAGGCGGAGCCGACCTCACCCTGGCAGCCCACTTCGGCGCCGCTGATGGAGGCGTTCTCTTTATAAAGGACGCCGATGGCGCCCGCCGTCAGCAGGAAGCGCACGACACCGTCGTCGTCGGCGCCCGGGCGGTGGTTGCGGTAGTAGTGCAGGACTGCCGGGATGATGCCGGCGGCACCGTTGGTGGGTGCCGTCACGACCCGGCCGCCGGCGGCGTTCTCCTCGTTCACCGCCAGGGCGTAGAGATTCACCCAGTCCATGACGTGCAGGGGATCGTCCAGGGCCTCCGGCGCCTGATTCGACAGCTGCCGGTAAAGGCTCGCTGCGCGGCGCCTGACCTTCATCCCGCCGGGGAGAATGCCGTCGTTCTCACAACCGTTGCTCACACACTCCTGCATGGCGGACCAGATGGCCAGCAGGCGCTCACGGATATCGGATTCCGAGGCCCAGGCTTTTTCGTTTTCCATCATCAGATCGCTGATGGAAAGGCCGTGCTGCGCGCAGTGACGCAGCAACTCGGCGCCGGTCGTAAACGGGTAGGGCTGCGGCGTGGTGTCGAGTCCCAACCAGCTACCCTCGGCCGCGGTCTCGTCGACGACGAAGCCACCGCCCACCGAGTAATAAACCGCCGTCGCGAGCACCTCGCCGCCGTCGGCCATGGCCGTGAAGCGCATGCCGTTGGAGTGAAAGGGCAGGCTCTTGCGGCGATGCATGACCAGATGGCGCTTTTCGTTGAAGGTGATCGGGTGCTCACCGAGGACGGTCAGAAAGCCGCTGGCGCGGATGTGGTCGAGACGTGCGGCCACACTGTCGGTGTCGATCTTCTCCGGTGTGTTGCCCTCCAGTCCCAGCATGACGGCCTTGTCGCTGCCGTGACCCTTGCCGGTAGCTCCGAGAGAGCCGTACAGCTCGGTCTTGATGGCCGTCGTGGGCATCAGCAGATCCCGCGCGCGCAGGACGCTGGCGAAGCTGTACGCCGCCTTCATGGGTCCCACGGTATGCGAGCTGGACGGCCCGATTCCGATGGTGAACAACTCGAATACGCTGATGGCCATAGTGCGATGACTCCGGCGCAAGATGTTAGGTCTGCCACGCCGCTGCCGGGAACCTGAATGCGACGGCAAGCTGCGCATTTACGACCTGTGCTAACCTCGGGCCGGACCCCATGAATGTACTGTTCATAACCGCCGACCAGTGGCGCGGCGACTGCCTGTCGGCGTGCGGTCACCCCTGCCTGCGCACGCCCAATCTGGACGCGCTGGCCGCTGATGGCGTGCTGTTTCGCCGCCACTATTCCCAGGCGACACCCTGCGCGCCGGGGCGGGCGAGCCTGTACACCGGCATGTATCTGCACAATCACCGGGTGGTGGTCAACGGCACCCCGCTGGATGCGCGGCATACCAACGTAGCTCTCGAAGTGCGTAGAGAAGGCTACCATCCGGCGTTGCTCGGATATACCGACACCGGCGCCGATCCGCGCCGGCATGCGTCGGGGGACCCCGCGTTGCGCAGTTACGGCGGGGTGTTGCCCGGGATGATGCCGGTCATCTGGTCCCAAGAACACTGGCGCGCCTGGTTCGCCGATCTGAAGGCCAAAGGTTATGAGGCGCCGGAGAATTTCCGGGAGATGTTCCGGCCACGGGACGAGGCTGCCGCCGATGGACGCGGCCTGACCTTTGCGCCAGCGCGCTTCTCGGCCGAGGACAGCCACAGCGCATTTCTTACCGGCGAGGCCATCAAGCACCTGTCCATGTGCGGCCCGCAGCCCTGGTTTCTACACATCTCCTATCTGGCGCCCCATCCGCCGTTCGTCGCGCCGGCTCCCTATCATGACTTGTATGCGGCGGCCGACGTGCCGCCACCGGTGCGTGCCGCAAACGTGGACGCCGAGGCCGCGCAGCATCCTTTTCTGGCCCACTATCTGCACAACCAGCGCGGCTGGGGGATTCACTACGATCACGACTCCAGGAACAATCTCGCGCTCAGCGACGAGGACGTGTTGCAGGCGCGCGCCACCTACTACGGCATGGCCAGCGAGGTGGACGCCCAGATCGGGCGACTATTGGACAGCCTGCGCGCATCGGGCGCCTACGACGACACCCTGGTGGTGTTCACCTCGGACCACGGCGAGCAGCTCGGCGATCACTGGCAATTCTCCAAGTTCGCTTACTTCGACCAATCCTTTCATGTCCCGCTGATCGTCCGCGATCCGCGCCCGCAGGCGGATCCGGTCCGCGGCCGGCAGGTGGATGCGTTCACCGAGAACGTCGACATCATGCCCACCATTCTCGACTGCCTGGGCCTGGACGTTCCCGCCCAGTGTGACGGTGAATCGCTGACGCCCTTCTGTCAGGATGGGGATCCGGGCCGCTGGCGCGACGCCGCCCACTGGGAGTTCGACTTCCGGGATTGGATAGCAGACGGTGAGGATCGCTTCCTCGGCCTCGCGCCGGACCAGTGCACCATGAGCGCCTTACGCGGCGAGCGCTACAAGTACGTGCACTTCACCGGGCTGCCGCCATTGTTTTTCGATCTCCACGAGGACCCGCTGGAGCTTCACAACCTGGCCGACGATCCGGGCCATCGGTCCCTGGTGCTGGAGCACACGCGCAAAATGCTGAGCTGGCGAATGAATCATGACGAACGGGTGCTCGCCAACACGCGCCTGACGGGCGACGGGGTGCGGGTGACGAACCCGCCCCGGTATTGACACCTACGATGTCTGCAAATCCTGGAGCGTCTCGAACAGCGACGCGGGAATGCTGATGCCTTCGGTGGGAGTGACAAGGCGCGCCGCGTAGCGCCGGTCCGAGGGCAGGCGCGTACCGTCTTGCGCTAGCACCATGGCGAACAGCTCCTCGGCACGGGCGAGCTGTCCGGCTCGGGCCTCGCCAGTCACGCAGCGGCTCGGATCGATGGCAATGATGAGCTCGCCGCCTTGCGGCGGACCGCCGTCCTTATTGTCCCTGGCGCTGGCTTCGAAGCTGAACACGTCGCCCACCAGCGCGCCGGCGAGAAGCTCCACCATGAGTGCCAGGGCCGCGCCCTTGTATCCGCCGAAGGGCAGCTGCGCGCCGGCCAGCGCCGCTTCCGGATCCGTGGTGGGCTGACCGTCCGGCCCGAGGGCCCAGCCTTCCGGCAAGGGCTTGCCGTCGCGTAGGTGGATCTGAATCTCGCCGCGGGCGCAGACGCTGGCGGCTTGATCGAATACCAGGGGCGGTCGATTTTCCCGCGGCCAGGCGAAGGCCATGGGATTGGTGCCGTAAAGGGGCTTGGTGCCCCCGGCCGGCGCCACGTAGCTGAAGGAATCCACGAAGGCGAAAGCGGCCAGACCCTGCTCGGCCAGCGGTTCCACCTCCGGCCACAAGGC
>CAXMNG010000074.1:0-3098 GCA_964194585.1 Salibacteraceae bacterium
AGCAACACGCTGTTTCTTGCTGTCGTTGCCGCCGTCATCTCGGTCCCGCTGGCCCTGTTCCTGGGTATTCTGGCGGCCCTTTACCGTAATTCGTGGTTCGACCGCGCGATCAACGTGGTCACGCTTTCGTCGATCTCCTTCCCGGAGTTCTTCGTCGCCTACATTTTGATTCTGGTCTTCTCGGTGACACTGGGCTGGTTTCCGAGCCTGTCCAACGTGAGTCCGGATACGTCGTTCTGGGATCGGGTTTACCGAATCATACTCCCTGCCACGACGCTGACCCTGGTGGTGGTCGCGCACATGATGCGCATGACGCGCGCAGCGATTATCAATCTGCTCGCAAGCCCCTATATCGAGATGGCCAATCTCAAGGGAATGAGCCGCTCACACATTATCTTGCACCACGCGCTGCCGAACGCGTGGGCGCCCATCGTCAACGTTATCGTCATCAACCTCGCCTACCTGATTGTCGGTGTCGTCGTGGTCGAAGTGGTATTCGTGTATCCGGGTCTCGGCCAGCTGATCGTGGATTCCGTGCAGAAGCGGGATATCCCGGTGGTCCAGGCCTGTAGCCTGATATTCGCCGCGACTTATGTTCTGCTCAATCTGACGGCGGATGTGCTGTCCATCGTCACCAATCCGAGATTGCTGCACCCGAGATGAGCGACGCAAGCGAATCAACCGTCGGTCAGACGGCGGACGCCGTCCCGCCAAAACCGCCCAGACAACGCAAGCTCGCCGACACGTGGCGTGAGCTGAAGAAGGCCCCCTTGAGTGCGAAGTTCGGGCTTGTGGTCATCGCGGGTTACGTTTTCGTCGCGCTGTTTGCACCGGTTTTGACGCCCTATGGCGAATCCGAGATCGTCGGCGCCGAGTTCGAGGAGTGGGGCGAGCCGTTCATGCTCGGTACCGACAATCTCGGCCGCGACATGCTGACGCGATTGCTGTATGGGGCACGAAACACGGTAGGCATCGCTTTCGTCACGACTTGCCTCGCGTTTTTGATCGGCGGCGTGGGCGGTATTCTCGCGGCAGCTCTCGCGGGTTGGGTGGACCAGGTCTTGAGCCGCATCATCGATGTCATGATGGCGATTCCGGCGTTGATTTTCTCGCTGCTGCTGCTGACCATTTTCGGCACCTCGATTCCAGTCCTGATCATCATCATCGCGGTGCTGGATTCCACGCGTGTATTCCGGCTTGCGAGAGCAGTGAGCCTGAACGTCGTGGTGATGGACTTCGTCGAAGCGGCCCGGCTGCGGGGCGAGGGCATCGGTTGGATAACGATCCGCGAAGTCCTGCCGAATATCATGCCGCCGCTGGTGGCGGAGTTCGGACTGCGCTTCTGCTTCGTATTCCTGACAATCGCGGCGCTCAGCTTCCTCGGTCTCGGCATTCAACCGCCCACCGCCGACTGGGGCAGCATGGTGCGCGACAATGCGACCCTGATCACCTACGGTGATGTGACCCCGCTGTTACCGGCGGCGGCGATCGCGCTCTTGACGGTGGGCGTCAACTTCGTCGTCGACTGGTTCCTGCACAAGACGAGCGGATTACGTGATGAGCAGTAGGGACAGCAGTAAGGCCACCGGTGATCTGCTGCTCGAGATGCGCGGCCTGCGTATCGAAGGGCAAAGCGGCGAAGAATGGCAGGAAATCATCAAGGGCATCGATATTACGCTGCATCGCGGCGAGGTATTGGGCCTCATTGGCGAGTCCGGTGCGGGAAAATCCACCGCGGGCCTGGCGGCCATGGGTTACGCGCATCCAGGGTGTCGAATCAGCGGCGGCTCGATCATCTTCGACGGTATCGACCTGATGGCCGCCAGCGAAGAAGAAAAACGCAAGCTGCGCGGCGTAAAGATCGCCTATGTAGCACAAAGCGCCGCCGCGTCATTCAACCCGGCACACAGACTGATCGAGCAGTTTGCCGAGATCCCCGTCAAACACGGCAAGAGCACCAGGGGCGAGGCAGAAGCCGATGCAAAGGACCTCTACGGGCGGCTTTTGCTTCCCGATCCTGATGGCATCGGTTATCGCTATCCCCACCAGGTATCGGGTGGGCAACTGCAGCGCGCGATGACGGCCATGGCGTTGTCCTGCCGCCCGGATCTCATCATCTTCGACGAGCCGACCACGGCCCTCGACGTCACGACCCAGATCGAAGTGCTGTTCACCATTCGCGACATTGTCGATCAGTTCCATACGGCAGCCATCTACATTACCCACGACTTGGCCGTGGTGGCGCAGATGTCGGACAGGATCATGGTTCTTCGACAGGGTGAACTGATTGAGGAAGCCGACACCCCCACCATGATGTCCGACCCGCAGAAAGACTATACGAAGACCCTGTGGGCCGTTCGTTCGTTCAAGAAGCAAGCGACTGGAAGCTATACGGATTCACAGCCACTGATCGAAGTCGACCACGTGACGGCGGCCTATGGGCCCCTGACCGTGCTGCACGATATTTCCTTCGAGATACACCGTGGCCAGACCGTCGCGATCGTGGGGGAATCCGGCAGCGGCAAGAGTACCGCCGCGCGGGTCATCACGGGACTGTTGCCGCCATCGCTCGGGCGGGTGCTGGTCAACGGCGAGGCGCTTCCCGGTGATTATCGCAGGCGCGCGAAAGACCAGCTGCGCCACGCGCAGATGATATACCAGATGGCGGATACGGCCGTGAACCCACGCCACCGGATTCGTGAGATCATCGGACGACCGCTGTCTTTCTACCTCGGGATGAAGGCCGAGAAGCTCGAGAATCGTATCCGCGAGCTTCTGTCGTTGATCGAGCTCGAGCCCGATCAGTTCATTGACCGTTTCCCCTCCGAGCTCTCCGGCGGACAGAAACAACGCGTCTGTATCGCGCGTGCACTGGCGGCGGAACCGGAGTTCATTATCTGTGACGAGGTGACGTCGGCACTGGACCAGATTGTCGCGGAAGGCATTCTGAAGCTCCTCGATCGCATTCAGCGCGAGCTGAATCTCGCCTATATGTTCATTACCCATGATCTCGCGACGGTCCGTGCCATCGCCGATGAGGTGGTGGTCATGTTACAGGGCCGCATCGTCGAGCAGGGTCCGTGCGAGGAAATGTTCAC
>CAXMNG010000075.1:0-6649 GCA_964194585.1 Salibacteraceae bacterium
AGCTCGCCGATTCTGGACAGCAACTTGAATATGCGCGGCGCCATGGCGACATTCAACGACGAATCCGCGTTGCAGGAAGCCAACGGCGTGCTTCTGGAAATGATGGACAAGCTGCGCAACTCACAGGATGAAGTGAACAAGCAGAACTCGGAGCTCAAACGTCTGGCGCACCGCGATCCGATGACCAATTGCCTCAATCGCCGTGCGTTTTTCGAGCGCATGGAGAAGGCCTTCACGCTGGCGCAGAGCGAGAAGAATCCGTTGGGCTGTGTGATGGTAGATATCGATTACTTCAAGAAGATCAACGACGAGCATGGCCACGGCATCGGCGACAAAGTTCTGAAGATGGTGGCGAAGCTGCTGGACTCCAAGTTTGGAAACAAGACCAGTATTTGTCGCTACGGCGGCGAGGAGTTCTGTGTGCTGTTACCCGGCACTGGACTCGAGAAGACCATCGAGGTTGCCCAGGAGGTGCGCGCCACCATCGAGTCCTACGCGACCATGGGCATCGAAACCAAGACTCCCATGACGGTAACTGCCAGCCTTGGGGTGTCCGCCATCGAGCAGGGTGCTACTTCGCCGGCTATGCTCGTCGATCAAGCCGACAAAGCGCTCTATCAGGCAAAGGAACAGGGAAGGAATCGCGTCGAGCAGTGGAGCCAGGCGCTTTCGAATAACCGCGCCGCCTGACCTCGACTGGCCCCTGATGAGGGGCCTCAGAAGCCGTGAGAAGGTCCCTGCCGGGCGTTCGTCCAGGCAGGGTATCCCAGTGGTCCCTGGTCGAATTAATCCCTCTAAATTCAATGTGTTAGCGACATAGCGGCGTAGGTTGGGCTGAGCGTAGCGAAGCCCAACAATCGCCCGTCTGTTGGGCTTCGCTGCGCTCAGCCCAACCTACGCAACTCAGTACCACTGACAGGTGAGGGGGAGAAGTATAGCTAGCGCGTGGTGCGTAGCGGCAGGCAGCCGGTCTTGACGTTTCTCGCGGCCAGCTTCGTGCACAGCTCCTTGGCAGATGCCACGCTGGCGAACGGTCCTACGCGCAGGCGGTACCAGACGGTCTTCTCTTCGCCGATCTCGGCGCGCTCCACGCTGGCGTCAAGGCCATCGAAAATATCGCTGTAGCGCTGCTGGTAGCTGGACCAGTCTCTGCGGATGTATTCCTCGGAGCGCGAGGACGCGAGCTGTACGCGGTAGACACGATTGTTGCTCGTGATCTGTTGCGCCGCAGAGGCATTGTTGTTGGCCTTGGCGTGAGTGTTCGTCTGGTCGTTCTTCTTGGCCGGCATCGCCGTTGCCGTCGCGCTGGCGGTGACTGCCGCGGCTGCAGAACCAGTTGCTTTCGGTGCGACTTTGGGCTCGGGCACTGTGGGCTGCGGCTTTCTCAGCACTACCGAACGCGGTTCCGCTTTCGCCGCCGTCATGGTCGGCGGAGCCTCGAGGGAGATGCTGGGGGGTGACGCCAGATCCGAATAAGAGCCGGCGTCCAGCTTCGCGAGCTCGCTTCTGGCGCGGAAGTGGCCGCCGTCGGCGGCCTTTATCAGCCACGAGATGGCTTCATCGGTGTTCTGTGAGACGCCTTTGCCTTCGAGATAGAACATGCCCAGGTTGTACTGGGCAACGCTGGAGCTTTGTTCCGCCGCGCGTCGATACCAGCGCGCAGCTTCCCGATAGTCCACAGGAACGCCTTCCCCGTAGCTGTACATCAATCCGAGAATGGATTGGGCTTTCGCATCGCCGTTTTCGGCGAGGGGTCTGAATACCGCCATGGCGGTTTCGAAATCCCCACGTTTGTAAGCGGAAGCGCCTTTATCGTAGCCCGACTGAGCAAGTACCGACGAGGCCACGAGCAGCATTCCGCTGCTCAAACATAAAGCTAGTCTTCGCATCTTCTGATAGGCCGTGATGTTGCGTCGGAAAATTGTGAGGCCGGTGACGAATCCCGCGCTGCCTCGCCCTAAAGTGTAGCTGCAAATCGGAAAAAGTAAGGTGAATCACGCGTTTCGGGGCGCGCGAAGTGCCGGGAATGGCTGCCGAATCGGCAGGGAAGGAGTCTTCAGAGTGTGCCGGCGGGATGGAAAGTGTGGCCGGCCTGAGTTTCGCCTGGGTACTCCGACTCGATGTCGGCCGAATCGAAGATATCGTCCTCGGTGGACGGCGCCGCGGCCGTGGTCGCAGTGGGAAGGACCTTGTAGAAGGCGGTACCGAGATGGTCCAGTGAGGCCTCCAGATCCATGGGATTCTTGCGCGCCCAGACCTGAATTTCCAGCAGCAGCGGCGACGTTTCCTTGAAGGCTTTTTGCGCCAGCTGCTCCATCTCGTCGGGAGTGGAAACTGGAAAGTACTCGCCGTCGTAGACAACGCCGGTGATGGTTTTCACATCCAGCTGGAAGGAAACCATGAACGGTCCGCGAAAGCCGACATTCTTCTGGGAGCTGGAAATATGCGCCTTGTGCGCCGGGCCCAGACTCTGGACCTTGGCGATGACGGGGCTGTCGAATTTTCCCCTTGCGGCTTCCTCGTCGGTCCACATCTCGAGCGTCATGCCCAGGTGGCCCTGATAGTATTCCGCCACCTGCTCCTCGTCGGCCTTCCAGCCCTCGTCGAGGGTGATGTCGACGGTCTGAGTCTCGCCAGCGCGCATGATCTCGAAGACGATGGTGTCGCCTTTTCCGTAGCTGGCGATGGTGCGCATGGCCTGGTCCGCGGCCGTGACACCCACGTCGTCAATCTTGTAGATGACGTCGCGGGCTTTCAGCTTTCCGGCGCCCGGGCCCTGTGTGGCGTCCTTGGTGACGATGATGGCCGCATGCCCGTCCGGCACCTTGAAAATTTCCGCCTCGTCCGGGGTCAGGCTGCTGATGATGGAGGTCAGGCCCGCGTCACCCCAGCTCGGTGGGCCGTCGTGAAGCTCTGCCGCGACCTTCTTGACCAGGTTGATGGGCACGGCGTAGCCGATGCCGACATTCGCGCCGTCTTTGGTGGACGCGATGGCGGTGTTCATGCCGATGACCTCGCCCGCGTGATTGAACAACGCGCCCCCGGAGTTCCCCGGGTTGATGGCGGCATCGGTCTGCAGGTAGGGGGTCAGCCCGGTCGCGAATCGCTCCGTGTGGGAGATGATCCCCCGGCTGATGGAGTCCGGGTTACGGCCGAGGGGGTTGCCTACCGCATAAGTCTCATCACCGGCGGCCATTCGGCTCGAATCCCCGAGACGCGCTTCGGGAATGCCCTCGCAGTGGTCCATGCGCAGCACGGCGACGTCGGAGCGCGGCGTCGAGTTGACGACCCGGGCCGGAATACCGGAGGCCCGGTTCCATCCCCGCGGAAAGACCTCGATGACGGCGGAGTCCGCGATGACGTGGTGGTTGGTCCAGATCTCGCAATCTTTGGCCGAGACCAGATAGCCGGAACCGGAGCCCGACTCCCAGACGGAGTCGCCAACCTTGTCGATGCGCACGTGGGAGATGGTCTTGATGGATACCGAGACGTCGAGCATGGCATCGGAGTCCACGGCGTTGTAGCGATCATAGGTAAAGACCGCCACAGGGACGACCGCTAGGATCATTCCCAGTACTCCGCCGCGCCACAGTAATGTGCTCTTTCGCGCCATGGGGTCTACCCGCTAATCTTTAATCGTCTCTGTCTCGGTTTCGTCCAAACCCTCGTGGGTCTCTAGCTAGTTGGCCGTAGCCGTTGATTCGACGGTACTTTTACAGCCGTCGATCTGCTTATCGGCCAATAACGCCGTTCTTTGGAGAGCATGGCATACCCGCCCGGGTGGAACTGTGGGCTACTGCACACTCGCTATGAGAACCCCGTCGTAAAGCCCGCGCTAGGGTAATAAGCCCCGTGAATTCAGGGGGTTCCGTGAAACAATATAGAAGACGGAAGGCCCCTGGGGGGCGACTAACGGTGTGGGAATTGTATTCTTTATGACACGGTTCACATTTGAGGCGGGAGCGTCAAGGATTTGACGCCACCGGGGGCTGGGCTGCTCCCGGTGGCCGGGGCAGGCGTGTCGGCTGTATCTCGCGCCGGCCGGGGTTGCGATATATCATCGCGCCACGGCCTCCACGGTGGGATCCAGCCTCATGAACCGTCAGCCCCTCCCAGGCCCCTGGGCCTGGCACGGCGACAGCCTGAAAAGCAGCGAATCCTGGGCGCACGCCCTGACGCCCCGTGAGCTGTCGGAGCTGGATGCCGCGCTTGCCGGGCTCTCCGCCCGGGGCGGCCCTCCGGGCCCCGTCGCGCAGAGCGCATTTCCCTTACCGACCTTCGGCCGCCGCCTTGCCGCCATGGCCGCGAGCCTGGAAGAAGGCTGCGGGCTCGCGAAGCTCACGGGCCTGCCGGTGGCCGCCTACGGTCACGATGCGCTGCGCACACTCTGGTTCGGTATCGGCAGCCATCTGGGCACGCCCGTCTACCAGAACACCGAGGGCGAGCTGATGCGGGCCATCTGCGACGAAGGGCCCAACGTGGGAGCACGTTACGGCGAGGTCGAAACCGACGACCAGGGCGGCACCTTCCTGTCGTCCAGGGCCCGGGCCATGTCCAGCCGCCTGCTGCGTTTTCACACCGATCGTTGCGACGTGGTGGGTCTGTTGTGCGTGCGCCAGGCGCGCTCGGGAGGCGTGAGCCGTATTGCCAGCTCTGTCGCCGTGTACAACGAGATGCTGCGCCGCCGTCCGGATCTGGTGGAGCACTTGTTCGCGCCCTACTATCGATCGCGTTTCGGTGAGGAGGCGGGATCCAACGCCGCCGCTTACGCGTTACCCATATTCGGCGTGCGTGACGGTAAGTTCACCAGCCACTACTCACGCACCTACATCGAATCGGCACAGATGCTCGACAACGTGCCGACCATGGACGCAGCCCAGTGGCAGGCGATGGACCTGCTGCACGAGATTGCCGAGGAGCTGTGCATGGAAATGGTGCTGGAGCCTGGTGACATCCAGTTTCTGAACAGCCACGTCACCTACCACGCGCGTTCGCAATTCGACGACGATCTGCGTCCGGACTACAAGCGCCTGCTTTATCGCCTGTGGCTCAGCACACCGGACAGCCGCGCCCTGCCGGAAGGCCACGAGGTGTTGTGGCGCAATATCGGCGCGGGCCAGCGCCGCGGCGGCATCTTCCAGCCCGGCCACGCGTCATTCTGATTCACCAGACGCGTCACTCGGGGATCACGATAATCGTGCCCGCCTTGACCATGTCGGGGTCGGGGATCTTGTCTTTGTTCGCCTCGACCAGATCCCGCCAGCGTCCGGCGTCGCCATAGAAGGCTTTTGCAACCCGGGAAAGCGACTCTCCTTCCCGCAGCACATAAATGCCGCGACTGCCCGCGGGAAGCAGACCCGGAGCCCCGGTCTCCCGGGACCGGTAGGCGGCCTCGAGCTCCTTGACCAGCACTTCGTTGGCCCAGGTCAGCGTCTGTACCTGATCCTTGACCGCGGCGCATTCGGTCTCCTGGTCCAGGAGCGTTTTCGCCAGTGTTTCCCGCTCCAGCTCGAGCTGCTTCACCTTCTGCTTGGCCTGGTCGAGCTCCTTTTCACGCCGCGTGCTTTTTGGTTGCTCATCGGACTGTGCGGCAACCGGGATCAGCCGAGACTGCCTGGCAATTCCGATGCTCGGCCCCGGCTGCCATCTCGTTGGCATGAATTGGTCATGACTTTGCTGCCGGGATGCGGTCTCGCTCCTGCTCCGCAGCAGCTTACCCAGCAGGGCAAGATTCCTGGCCTGCTCCTCGAGTTCGGCACGCGACGATTGTTGCTGCAACGCGCAGGCCTCGATCTTCTCCACCAGATAACCCTTGGCGGCCCGCAACTTCGCGATCGTGCCGGCCGCTTGCTCGAGCTCCGCACGCAGCGCGTTCGCGTCGCCGTCCGCATCACCCGGTTGCGCCGGTTGTTGCTCGAGCGCGCTCCGGGTGCTCTGCAATTCGGCCGCCAAGTGGTCGCGGGTGTCGGACAGAGTTTTGGCGTCCGCGAGAGCTTTTTCCAAGTCCTCGCTCCGGCTGCGCTCGGCATCGGTCGCCCGGGATACGGCCGTTCGCAGACGTTGGGCCTCCTTCGTCAGCGCATCCCGAGATGTCTCGAGATCCGCCAATGCCCGATTCGCTTTGTCGAGTTCCACGCGCAGTTTCTGATTTGCGGCCTGCGCGCTGGATTTGTCGCGGTCCGCTTCCTGCCGCGAGAGGTGCAGCGCATCCTGCTGCCTTTTCCGCGTCGCGTTCGCTTCCTGCAGCCAGATCTGCAGATTGCTGCGCTCCTGGAGCAGGAAGCCGTTGTAGCGCCGGAGCCCGTCGAGCTCACGGGCGGCGATGGCGCTGCGCTGGTGCCGATCCGTAGTCTGGCGCCGGTCGGGAGATCGCCGTGCCTGGAGCCGGCGGATTTCGCTCTGGGCGCTGGCAAGCCTGCTGCCCATGGCCCGGTGCTCGTTGCCGAGCGCGCGCACCTGGCGTTCGTTCCGGTCACGCTGCTGGCGAAGTGCTTTCTGGAGGTTGGCGCTCTGGGCAAGCTGTCCCCGCGCCCGGGCGAGGTGTTGTCCCAGCTCACGATTTCGCCGTTGGAGATCAGCAGAACTCGCCGTCAGGTCGGCGATACGGACACGATCCCGGGTCTGTTCTTCGCTCAGGGCGCGTAACCGT
>CAXMNG010000076.1:0-10758 GCA_964194585.1 Salibacteraceae bacterium
GACCAACCCGTACAACCAGTTAGCGGAACCGTCATTCCACGATTCGCGGGGCCTTCCACGTTTGCGCGGCTCCCGGAGCTTCGCGATGTCTCTCGCTGCGATGTCGCGATTCTCGGTGTTCCATTCGACGCGGGCACGAGCTACCGGCCTGGCGCGCGATTCGGCCCGCAGGCAATCCGGCAGGCATCGCGCCATTTACGCACACAATTCCACCCGGCCTACGGGACCGAGCCCTTCGTCGAGCAACAGGTTGCGGATGCGGGTGACGTGGGTTGCAATCCCTTCAACATCGCCGAAGCGGTGGAGCAGATTCAGGCCGCAGCCACCGAATTACTTGGAAAGGT
This sequence comes from Salibacteraceae bacterium, assembly GCA_964194585.1. Lineage (GTDB taxonomy): Bacteria > Pseudomonadota > Gammaproteobacteria > HK1 > HK1 > JAABYT01. The sequence goes on from CAXMNG010000076.1 coordinate 345, forward strand.
AGGCGCAATAATAACTCTCGGTGGCGATCACACCATCGCGCTACCATTGCTGCGCGCTGTCAATCATCATGTGGGCCCGGTAGCTCTGGTGCACTTTGATGCGCACCTGGATACTTGGGACACATATTTCGGTGCCCCTTACACGCATGGCACGCCTTTTCGCCGTGCCGCCGAGGAAGGTTTGTTCCTCGACCATGCATCCATGCACGTAGGGATAAGAGGCCCCTTGTACGCCAAGGATGACCTGAAGCGTGATGAGGAGCTGGGCTTCAAGGTCATTCATTGCGATGAATTCGAAACCGAAGGCGTGGAGCGTGTGGTCGAGCGCATCCGCGAGAGGGTCGGCGACAATCCGGTGTATGTATCCATCGACATCGATGTGCTCGACCCCGCGCACGCACCGGGGACGGGTACACCCGAAATCGCCGGGATGACCACCCGAGAGCTCGTGAACGTACTGCGTGGCTTCGCGGGGTTGCCGGTCGTGTCCGCAGACGTCGTCGAAGTGGCTCCCGCGTACGATCATGCGGAGCTGACGTCACTGGCGGCAGCAACTCTGACCTACGAGCTCCTGAATATCCTGGCCAGGGCACCGAGTCCGCGCGGACGTGGTTAGGCGTCGGTGGGGTTCACTCCTTTAGTCGAGAATCACGGCATTCCAGGCGCCACTAACTCCCTGGTTCTTTTTCGGGAAACTTGACACGAACGACACTGATGGTGGCGACCGCCATCACCAGCAACACGATAGCTCCGGTGATCGCCAGTATGTGCTGGTCCGGCATGGTCTTCACGTCGATGGCCAGCAGGCGTGTGAGTGCCGTGATGGCGATGTAGAGCAGAAAACGCACAGGCAGATGGCTGGTCTTGAAATAGATCCCGACCATCGCACCCAGCTCCAGATAGATGAACAGAAGCAGGATGCCGTCCAGCCCCGCGCGGCCTTGATCGATCATCTGCAGGTACTCGTTCACCGCCGCCCAGACGATGGTGCCGCCGATGACGAACAGGCCCAGAAGCTGAAATGTGTCTACCAGCCAGCTCCCGAATTTCTTTATCTGGTCATCGATCTGCTTCACGTTGATCTGCTTCACGTTGATTCCCTCCCGGCCATGCCCCCGATTGGTGCAATGCATGGTGACGCGCACTTCGCTGGTGCGCCGGCGCCCCTCCGGCACCGGCAAATTCTCTATCTGAATCATACAAGCCATTGATCTTCGGCGCTTGTCCGAGCGGTTGTCGGCCTTTGCGCAAAGCTGGCACGGTGCATGCAGTGCACTCATCACAGGAAGCCGATACCGCCCCGGCGGCCAGGCACTTCGCCAACCCATTTACCAAGAGGCCCGTACGGTGAAACTACTTACCGCAATCATCAAGCCCTTCAAGCTCGATGACGTACGCAACGCCCTGTCCGAGCTCGGCATCCAAGGCATGACGCTGACCGAAGTGAAAGGCTTCGGAAGACAAAAGGGTCATACCGAGCTCTATCGGGGCGCGGAATACGTCGTCGATTTCTTACCGAAAATGAAGATCGAAGTCGCCGTCGACGACGACCAGCTGGTGTCGGTGGTGGACGCGGTGACCGAAGCGGCACGCACCGGCAAAATCGGCGACGGCAAGATTTTCGTTACCGAGCTGGCTGAAGTGATCCGTATCCGCACCGGCGAAACCGGAGGAGACGCGCTATGAGGACGGCAACTATCGAGGATAAATCCATGGGAGGTACGAATCGTGAAGCGTTATCGCGCCGGCCCGCGGGTCGCAGCCACGCCATGAGGCTCGTGCACCTGCTTTTGATCGGAGGGCTCGCGCTGGCGCCGTCACTGGCCATGGCCGAAGAAGCGCTCGACAGCGGCGACACCGCATGGATGCTCACCGCCACGGCGCTGGTGTTGTTCATGACCGTCCCGGGTCTGGCGCTCTTTTACGCCGGCATGGTGCGCAGCAAGAACGTGCTCTCGGTGCTCATGCAGTGCTTCGCCATCACCGCGTTGATGAGCATCCTGTGGACCTTCTGGGGCTACAGCCTGGCCTTCGAGGACGGCGGCAGCGCCAATGCCTTCATCGGGGGCTTGAGCAAGATGTTCCTGGCCGGTGTCACTGTGGATTCCCTGACCGGCACGATTCCAGAGACGGTCTTCGTGACCTTCCAGATGACTTTCGCCGTGATTACACCTGCGCTCATCGTCGGCGCGTTCGCGGAACGCATGAAATTCTCCACCATGCTGGTTTTCATGAGCGTCTGGCTGACGGTGGTCTACGCGCCTGTCGCCCACTGGGTATGGGGCGGTGGTTGGCTGGGTGCCTGGGGCGTTCTGGATTTCGCCGGCGGCACCGTGGTGCACATCAATGCCGGCGTTGCGGGACTGGTGGCCGCCATCATGCTGGGTAAACGCAAGGGTTACCCCGGCACCGCCATGCCGCCCAACAACCTCGGCTACACGATCATGGGTGCGTCCATCCTGTGGGTCGGTTGGTTCGGCTTCAACGCCGGCAGCGAGCTCGCCGCCGATGGCGTCGCCGGGATGGCCATGGCGGTCACCCAGATCGCCACCGCCGCCGCGGCCCTGGGCTGGATGTTCAGCGAGTGGATATCCCACGGCAAGCCGAGTGTGCTCGGCATCGCGTCGGGTGCGGTGGCCGGCTTGGTCGCCATCACCCCGGCGTCCGGGTCCGTCGGCCCCATGGGTGCCGTGGCCATCGGCGCCGCCGCGGGCGTTGGTTGTTTCTTCGCCGCCACGACGCTGAAGCGCGCCTTCGGTTACGACGATTCGCTGGACGTATTCGGCATCCACGCCGTGGGCGGCACCATCGGCGCCATCCTGACCGGCGTGTTTGCCGCGACCGCCCTGGGTGGCAGTGGTTTCGGTGGCGGAAACGAGTCCATCTCCGCTCAGGTCGTTGCTCAGTGCGTCGGTGTCGCCGCCACCATCATTTACTCCGGTGTCATGAGCTTCGTGATCCTGAAGATTCTCGACGTAGTGATGGGACTGCGCGTCGACGAAGACCAGGAAGTGGAAGGTCTGGATCTCGCTTTGCACGACGAGCGCGGGTATATATTGTAGCGCTCACGATTCCGATCCCTCTTCCCTTTCGGGGAGAGGGATCGGTTCGATCTTACCTTCCAAGCGCAGTCTGCGCACCATTGCCTTTTTCCGGGCAATCATCCCCCAAATGAGGCAAAATCACCGGCACTCGGGTGCCGTAAGCGTACTCTGACGGAGCCATGAAGCTTACTCAAAACCAGGTCGATGCGTTTGAACGCGACGGTTTTCTCATCCTTCCGTCGTTATTCTCAAAAGAGGAGGTCGATTTCCTGCTGGACGCGCTCGAAGAAGCATTCTCTGAGGATTGCGCGCAGAACTTCCGTGAGCTGGAAAGCGGTGCGGTGCGCACCGCCATGGGTTTGCACCTTCGTAGCAGCGTTTTCGCCCGGCTCGTGCGCCATCCGCGACTCGTGGAACCGGCGATGCAGTTGGCCGGTGACCGGCTCTACATTCAACAGACCAAGGTCAACGCCAAGGTCGCGTTTACGGGAGAGGTGTGGCAATGGCACTACGATTTCGCCACCCATCACAATGAAGACGGCGTGCCCGAGCCTCTCGCACTGAATCTGCATGTCTTTCTCGATGACGTCACCGAGTTCAACGGACCGCTGTGGTTCATCCCCGGATCCCACCGTCACGGTGCGCTGCCAGCGGCGCTCGATACAGAGACAACGAGCTATCCGTTGTGGTGTGTCGACAAGCAGACGGTGTCTCAGCTTGTCGATGCCGGCGGCATCGTGTCTGCGACTGGTCCGGCGGGTACCGCACTCATATTCGGCGACTGCCTGGTGCACGGCTCACCGCCCAATATGTCACCCTGGCACCGGCGCATCTTCTCTCTGATTCTGAATCCTGTCTCCAATGCATACCGGTGGGAGAATCGCCCCGATCATCAACATCATCGCGACTGTACTCCGGTGCCGGCCCTCAACGACGACTGCCTGCTCGACGAACGCATTAGTATTCCCACGCCGTGATGAAATCGTGAGGATTTGATCGTGTTTTCGGCGCAGAGTCGCTGCTGTGATGAGAGGGCTAGTTAGTCGGTCGGTGCATCAGCCGCTTGCCATTGGCGTCTTTGCCATGGTGTTGTGCATCCCGTTCGCCGAGGCTTTTGCACCGAAATCCGAGCTCTGGGAACGCTGGACGGCCCATTCGCCGTCGGCCATCGCCACGATTGATCACGGCGCGTGGGATGCGTTTCTGGCCAAGAACCTCGTCTCACACGCCGATGGCGTCAATCGCATCGCCTACGCGAAGGTCAGCGAGGCCGATTGGAACGGGCTGGTTGACTATCTGTCCGCGCTCTCGGCGGTTCGCATCAGCGACTTTTCCCGGGACGAGCAGCGTTCCTACTGGATCAACCTGTACAACGCCCTCACTGTCGATGTCGTGCTGGAGCATTATCCCGTCGGCAGCATCAGGGAAATTTCCATATCGCCCGGTTTCTTCTCCGTCGGGCCTTGGGGAAAGAAGCTCATTCGCGTCGAGGGCGAGGAACTCAGTCTCGACGACATCGAGCACCGGATCCTGCGCCCCATCTGGAACGATCCGCGAATCCACTATGCCCTCAACTGCGCGGCCCTGGGATGTCCGAAACTCATGCGGGTCGCGTTCACGGCATCGAACACGGAAGCGCTACTCGAGCGGGGCGCGAAGGACTACATCAACAGCAAGTACGGGGTGTACGTCGATTCGGACAAACGCTTGTTCGCGTCGAGCCTCTACGACTGGTACCAGCAGGATTTCGGCGGCGACGAGGCCGGTGTGGTCGACCACCTGCGCGTGTACGCGGGTCCGGAGCTCGCGACGAAGCTGGAGGGCATCACTGACGTGTACGATTTCGATTACGATTGGACATTGATCGACGCAGCCCCGGTGCAGGCGCTGCATCAACGGCGTGCCGGAAGCGGGCAACGCTGATTCGCCGATCCGGGACCGTGCGGGTTCGTCGTCTCGGCTGGATCGCGGTGGGGGTGGTGTTGATCATCATCCATTGTCTGCTGGTTCCATTGTCGTGGGAATTCGATTACGACGCTCCCGTGTTGACTTATCCCGTCATCTCCTTTGTCGCATTGGAGATGCTGGCCGGGGGCGTGTACCTGACTCTCCTGTGGCTGATCCCGCGAAGCCCGTCGGACCGTCAGTTGCTGGCCCTGGTTCTCGGTGTGGGTCTCACTATGCGTGCCGTCACCATGTTTTCGACGCCGATTCTCGAGGACGATTTTTATCGCTATCTGTGGGATGGCGCCGTCGTTGCCGAGGGCAAGGATCCCTACCGCTATTCGCCGGCTGAGGTGTTGGCCGCCCATGGCGACGCGGACTCCGCTCCCGCGCTGGCGGCGCTTTCCATGCTCTCGGAAGCGTCCGCTCCGGTGGCCCAGCGTATCAACTACCCGCGGCTGACAACCATCTATCCGCCGCTCACGCAGGGCGTATTCGCTTTGGGCGCCAGCATCGAAGCATTCAGCCTCCACGTGTGGCGACTGATTCTGTTGCTGATCGAGGGCGCCACGGTGGCGCTGCTCTACATGATTCTCAGGCAGCAGAACCGCTCGCCACTGTGGCTGGCGATCTACTGGTGGAATCCACTGGCGGTCAAGGAACTCGTCAACTCAGCCCACATGGACGCGCTGTTGCTTCCCCTCCTGGCGGGTGTCGTGTTGCTGATGCTGATGCGAAAAGGCGTGCTTGCAAGCCTCTGCCTCGCTTTGGCGGCCGGCGTCAAGCTGTGGCCGGCATTGCTGTTGCCCATCGTTCTGCGGCCCCTGATGGCGGAGCCCGGAAAGCTGTTCGCGGCGCTGGCGGTATTTTCTGCCGCGTTCTCCGGCACCGCCTGGTGGCTGGTCGGGCAAGCGGGCGGCGAAACGGGTCTGACTGCCTACTCCGTTGGTTGGAACATGAACGATGCCTTCTTTCTCGCCTTCCACTGGGTGGTCGGCAACGCGTTGGAGCTGCTCGGTTACGAGTGGCTGGCGAGCGGCAGCGTGAGCCGCGCGCTGGTAGCGGCGACCATCCTGTGGCTCGGCTTGTGGCTCAACAGACGCGTCGCCGGCGATGCCGACGAGCTCTGCAGCCGCTTCCTGGTGCTCACTGCCATCGTATTCCTGCTGTCGCCAACCCAGTTTCCCTGGTACTACACATGGCTACTGCCCTTCCTGGTGGTGGCTCCGAGTCCGGCACTGTTGCTGCTGACGGCATTGCTGCCTCTTTATTATCTCCGTTTCTATCTGGACTTCAGGGATCAATCCCGGCTCTTCGACCATGGCATCGTGTGGTTGGAATACCTGCCCGTGTGGTTGCTGCTGGCGCGGGAGTGGTGGCTTCATGTCCGCCGGGGATCGGCCGCCCGGCTCGACCCTGGGCGGCCATGAGATCCGGAAAACGAATCGGCGTCGTCATCCCGGCCCTCGACGAGGAAGCGGCCATCGGGCGGGTGGTGGACGCGGTACCGGGTTGGGTCGATGAGGTGATCGTCGTGAACAACGGTTCCACCGATGCCACTGCCGCCGTCGCACGTGCCCACGGTGCTCGTGTCGTCGACGAAAGCCGGCGCGGCTATGGTGTGGCGTGCCGCACGGGTATCGATGCCCTCGATGACAGCGAAGTCGTGGTGTTTCTGGACGGCGACTTCAGTGACAGACCGGAACAGATGGCTCGACTGGTGGACCCGATAGTCGAGGACAGAGCAGATTTTGTTCTCGGCAACCGTGTGTGTGAAGAACGTCACGGCCATCCGATGACGCGACTTCAGCGTATGGGGAATCGCCTGGCATGCGGTCTCATCAACGGGCTTTGGCGGGCGCGCTACTCCGACCTCGGTCCCTTTCGCGCCATTCGCCGGTCCGCGCTGCAAAGCCTTCAGCTTCGTGACAGGAATTACGGTTGGACGGTGGAGATGCAGATCAAGGCAGTCCGACACGGTTTGCGGGTTCTGGAAGTGAACACGAGCTACCGGCACCGTATCGGCTGCTCGAAGATATCGGGAACCTTTAGAGGTGCTGTCGGCGCGGGTGCGAAAATTCTGTTTGTGATCTTTCGAAGCAGCGTGCAACGCAGTTAAAATACCCAGGCCAGATATCCCTGACTCTTCCATGCAACACAATTGCGCTGACGACAATCTCAGAGACTATTATGCGCGCCGGGCTCATGAGTACGAGCGCATATACGACAAGCCTGAGCGCCAGGCGGATCTGGCGAGTCTGCGCGAGAGCATCCCATCGTTGCTCGACGGCCGGGATGTTCTGGAGATCGCCTGCGGCACGGGTTTCTGGACCCAGTTCGTCGCGACGCGGGCGGCGTCGGTGCTGGCTACGGATGTCAACGAGGAGGTGCTCGAGCTCGCGCGCCGTAAATCCTATCCGCGCGACAACGTCGCCTTCGAACTTCTCGACATCTACTCCGAGGAGGAACTAACGCGGCGGTTCGACGCAGGCCTGGCCGCATTCTGGTGGTCCCACGTGCCGCGCCAGAGCTATGGCCGCTTCATCGAGCACTTCCATCGCCGGCTGCAGTCGGGCGCCATCGTCGTGTTCCTCGACAATCGCTACGTTCAAGGCAGCAGCACACCGCTCTCGCGTACCGACGAGCACGGCAACACCTATCAGACCCGCACACTGGATGACGGAACCAGCCACGAGGTACTCAAGAACATCCCCGACGAGTCAGAGCTCGCAGGCGCGCTGGGAAACAGTGCGCGGGCACTGGAATACGTAGAGCTGGACTACTTCTGGTATGTGAGCTATCGGGTGATCAGCGCTCTGTAGGAGCAACCCCATTGAAAGAGCACGGTTTCGCTATACGCTTCCTTGCCAGCAACGCTCGAATAGCTTGCGCAGAAACGCTTCGCATTGGCTGATCTGATCCCGCGCGATGAACTCATCGGGCCTATGGGCCTGGTCGATGCTGCCGGGTCCGCACACCACTGCCGGCATGCCGCCGTCCTGAAAAAGTCCTGCCTCCGTCCCGAACGAGACCTTGGCGGAAGTGTTTTGGCCGGTCAGCGCTTTGGCGAGTTGCACGATTTCTGCGTCCTCGTCGGTGGAGAGCCCGGGAATATGCGACATGGCTTCGAAGTCGAAACCCGTATCGGGCTCGGCAGCATGCATCTCCGGCTCGATATGTTCCGCCACGTGGCGGCGCAACTCGTCCAGTAGCGCGCCGGGATCGTCGTCCGGAAGATGCCGGAACTCGAACTCGAAGCTACAGTCCCTGGGCACGATGTTGAGGGCCGTACCGCCGTGGATAGTGCCCGTGTGCACCGTCGTATAGGGGGGCACGAGCTCCGGGTCGAAAGGACCCTGGTCGCGGTGGTGACGGGCCATGCTCTTTAGATAAGCGACCGCTTCGGCGGCAGCTTCCACAGCGTTGACGCCGACGTGGGAAAGGCTCGAGTGGGCCTCGAATCCGCGCACATGGCAGCGGTAGCTGAGTTTGCCTTTGTGGGCGCGTACCACCTTCATCTCCGTCGGCTCTCCGATTATCACCGCCGACGGTTTGATCGGACGGTGGCGAAGCGCGTCGATGAGGCTACGCACGCCGACGCAACCGATTTCCTCATCATGGGAAAAAGCAAAGTGCAGGGGCGTCACGATGTCTCGCGCCAGGAATTCCGGTGCCAGCGCCAGGCATATGCCGATGAAGCTCTTCATGTCGCACGTTCCGCGGCCATAAAGGCGTCCATCGTTCTCGATCACCTGAAACGGATCCGTGTGCCAGTCCTGTCCATCCACCGGAACCACGTCTGTGTGACCGGAGAGCGCAATGCCCGGCCGATCGGTGGGGCCGAGGGTCGCGTATAGATTTGCCTTGCTTCCCTCGTCGTTGTGGACGAGCTCCGATTCCACGCCGAGATCCTTCAAGTAACCGCCCACGAATTCCATGAGCTCGAGGTTCGAATTTCGGCTGGTGGTATCGAAGCCAACGAGCCGCTTGATAATGTCGATGCTTTTACTGTCAGTGGGCACGGGGGATCCTCTCAGGCAATGGTCCCAGGGCAGCGGGCTGCGACCATAGGTTACTATGCGATGCCGCAATTCTGGTAATCACCATGACCGCAAAACAGCCTCCCCGCGTCGCCCTGGCGGGAATCGTCCTCGAGAGCAACTCTTTCGCACCGGTGGTAGGCGAGGAGGATTTTCGCGCTCGTTACTATTTCCAGGGCCGGGAAATCCTCGACCAGGCGGCCGCCGCCCATTCCGTCATGCCCATGGAAATGACCGCCTTCGTGCGCGCCATGCATGCCACCGGGCCGTGGCAGCCGGTACCCCTGATTCTCACCGGCACCGAGCCCGGGGGGCCGCTGGAGCACGGCTTTTTCGTGCGCACCGTCGACGCCCAGGTCGAGGCGCTGGCGAAGGTGGAACCCGTGGATGCCGTGTACCTGTCCAACCACGGCGCCATGACGACCACCGAGAGTCATGACCCGGACGGCGAGATGACGGCGCGTATACGCGAGGCCGTCGGGCCGGACGCCGCCATCGTCGTGACCCTGGATCTGCACGCCAATATCTCCCAGCGCCTCGTCGACGCGGCAGATTTGATCATCGGCTATCAGACCAATCCCCACGTGGACATGCTGGAGCGTGGTGAGGAGGCCGCCTGGTCTTTGCGCGCCATCCTCGCCGGGGCGCGCCCCGAGGCGGCGTTCATTCGACTGCCGCTGACGCCGGCGAGCGTCGTGCTGCTGACTCGTGAGGGCGCTTACGCGGAGCTCATCGATTTCGGGCAACGGCGCAGGCGTGAGCATGCCGGCGCCATATTCAACGTATCGATATTCGGGGGTTTCGTATTCGGCGACACTCCGAAGAATGGTCTCGCCATCGTGGTGACCGGGCGTGACGATGGCGCTGCCGCCGGCCGTCTGGCCGTGGAGATCGCCGAGCGTGGCTGGGCCCAACGGCGACGCTACACCAGGCAACTGACGCCCCTGGAAGAGGCGGTATCTCTGGCGGTCACCGTGGGAGACGACGTTTCGGCCGAGGCCGTCATCTTCTCCGATGCCGGAGACAACCCGGGTGGGGGTGGTCTCGGTACCACCACCTGGCTGCTGGCGGCTCTGGTGGAGGCCGGTGCCCGCGGTGTGCTGTTCGGATCATTCTGTGATCCGGCCCTGGCGGCCGAGGCCCATGCCAAAGGAGAAGGCGCGCGCTTCCAGGCGCTATTCAACCGCGGCGGTGACAGCGAGTTCTCCCAGCGCTTCAGCACCGAGGCGCGAGTTCTGTCCCTCAGCGACGGCCAGGTAGTGGGACGGCGCGGCCTGTATGCGAACCGGGCCATGGAGCTGGGGCCGAGCTGTGCCCTGGAGATCGGTGGCCAGGGCGGCATTGTCGTGGTCGTCATCAGTAACCGGCGCCAGACCGCGGATCCGA
>CAXMNG010000077.1:0-7180 GCA_964194585.1 Salibacteraceae bacterium
TTCATCAACGTATAGCCGTCGTCCCGATAGCGCTGCATTTCGTCGATCAGGCCCTGGATGCCCTTGTCGGCGTCGTAGTAGCCACCGCCCGGATAGACGTTGACCCGCGCATCGTAGCGGCCGCCGTTGAAGCGTTCGGAGAACACCCGGTATAACGGCTTTTCCTCGATCTTGGCGACAGCATCCCAGACCGCGGCATCGATGGCGCCGACGGCGAATGCGCGTTCACCGTGTCCACCGGGCTTCTCGTTGCGCAGCATGCAAGCGTGGATGCGCACTGGATCGAAATTTTCCCCGCTGGCGTCCAGCAGGCTGTCGGCAACCGCATCCAGAATCCGCGGAATGAGGCGCTCGCGCAGGACCCCGCCCTGGGCGTAGCGGCCATTGGAATTGAAGCCGAAACCCACCACCGGCCTGCCGTCACGCACAACATCCGTGACCACCGCCACCACACTGAGGGTCATGTGCGAGAAATCGATGAAGCCATTGCGCAGCGTGGAGCGCAGCGGGGAGCTGCATTCGAGAATCCTGGTGATACGCATGGGAAGTGACCGAGCCTGACTGTGACGCCCTGGTCTACAGAATGCCTCAACGGACCCGCATTTGTCCCGCCGCCATCCCAAGTGGCGGATACCGCCGGCGTTTCATACAGCTAACAAGCCGTCGCACTGGGGCAAGTCACTATCTGCCAACAAGAGAATACTCGCTCCCACGCCCGGGCCGCCTGGCCAGGGCGCAGACCAATAATGGGAGGGGTGAAATGTGAGTATTCCAGAAACGATCGAATATGAGGTCGGACAGGACAACGTCCAGATATTCGGCCTCGACATTCACAATCCGGTTTTTGTCATCTCGGCGGTCACTATCGTTTTGTTCGTACTGTTCGTGCTGGCATTTCAAGAGGGGGCGGCGGAGATGCTCGGCGCCCTCAGGCCATGGCTGACGTCGACCTTCGACTGGGTTTTCATGGGTGCAGCGAATATTTTCGTGTTGTTTTGTCTGTTCCTGATTGTCTCCCCGCTGGGGAAGATTCGCCTCGGAGGGAAAGACGCCAAGCCGGATTATTCCTATGCGGGCTGGTTTGCGATGCTGTTCGCGGCTGGAATGGGCATCGGCCTCATGTTCTTCGGAGTGCTGGAGCCCGTGTATCACTTCCAGAATCCACCGCTCGGTGTGGACGCGACTGACGTCGAGGCCGCGCGCGCGATAGGCATGGCGGCCACAATCTTCCATTGGGGACTGCATCCTTGGGCCATCTATGCCGTGGTCGCTCTGGCGCTCGCCTTCTTCGCGTTCAACCACGGCCTTCCTCTCACCATACGTTCGGCCTTCTACCCGATCCTGGGTAATCGCGTCTGGGGTTGGCCCGGGCACATCATCGACACGCTGGCGGTTTTCGCCACGCTGTTCGGACTGGCTACCTCGCTGGGTTTCGGTGCGGAGCAGGCAAGCGCCGGTCTCAATTACCTGTTTGGCTTTCCCAAGTCGGACCTCGCCAAAGTAATTCTGATCGTTCTCATCACAATGGCGGCTCTCGTATCGGTGCTGGCCGGATTGGACAAGGGCGTGAAGCGGTTGAGTGAAATCAACATGGTTCTTGCCCTGATTTTGTTGCTTTTCGTTATTGTCCTGGGGCCGACAGCGGACATCCTGCAGGGATTCTTCACCGGCGCCGGAAACTATTTGGCAAACGTTGTGCCACTGAGCAACTGGATCGGTCGCGAGGATACCGACTTCATGCACGGCTGGACGACCTTCTACTGGGCGTGGTGGATCTCTTGGTCGCCTTTCGTGGGCATGTTCATCGCGCGGGTGTCCAAAGGCCGTAGTGTTCGCGAGTTCGTGATCTGTGTGCTGATCATTCCAACACTGGTCAGTGTGCTGTGGATGAATGCCTTTGGCGGCACCGCCGTCTTTCAGTTCATCAATGACGGCTACACCGGCGTTACCGAGACCGTCAGTGCCTGGACGCCGGAGCTCTCGTTGTTCAAGATGCTGGATCCTTTCCCCATGTCCGGGGTGTTGTCCGCCATCGGTATCGTGTTGGTGATTGTTTTCTTCATCACCTCGTCGGATTCCGGATCTCTGGTCATCGATTCCATAACGTCAGGTGGCAAAGTAGATGCGCCGGTACAGCAGCGCGTTTTCTGGTGCACATTCGAAGGACTGGTGGCGATCGCGTTGCTGCTGGGAGGTGGTCTCGCCTCGCTACAGGCGGCAGCGATTGCGACCGGGTTTCCCTTCGCCATCGTCCTGGTGGCCATGTGTTACAGCGTCTATGTGGGACTGAGGGCCGAACACCGCGCTTAAGCGCCCATCGATACAACTCGGTTGATGACAGGCCTCGCCGTACGGCGAGGCCTGTTGCCGGTTGACGTGAGGGCGCCGGATTTCGCGATAGGGGCGCTGATTAACGTGACAATGTCTCCGTAGACAGTTCTCCGGATGATATCGCCCGCCCGGCAGCCACGATCGCGTCGACCAAAATGTCCAGATCCGACACCGTCGTCCGATGGTTGGTGATATTGACCCGGATGGCGAAGTCGCCCTTCAGGGTGGTTGTCGAGGGCGCGGCGATTCCCTGCTCCTGCAGGTCCATGACTATCTCGCCATTGATGGCCTTCAGTTGCTCTTTGGATTTGCCGAGGGCCGTATATCGGAGACAAACGATGTTCAGGGACACCGGCGCCGCAAGTTCCAGCTCCGGGTGCGCTTCGACTTTCTCGGCCAAATGGGCCGCCTGGCGGCAATTGTCTTCGACCTTCTCGGCGATGCGCCGAATGCCATGCTCCTTGAGCGCAAACCAGATTTTGAGCGCACGGAACCCACGCGACAGTTCCGGGCCATATTCGCAGGGCCAGGGATTCCCTCCCGCCAGGCCACGCGGCGCCGCGGTCAGGTATTCGCGCCTGAGCGTGAAGGCCTCTCGATGCAGATCCTCGCGCCTGATCAGAACGGCCGCGGCATCGTACTGGACATGCATCCACTTGTGGAAATCGAAGGCGATCGAATCCGCACGCTCGATTCCCTTCAACCGCGGCCGCAGTTTCTCGCTGAGCGCGGCGACCGCCCCGAAGGCACCGTCGACATGGAACCAGAGGCCGAACTCCTCGCAGATATCCGCGATGGCGACGAGATCATCCATGGCAGCCGTATTGACGGTGGCGGCCGCGCCGATGACGCAGAACGGGCGGTTGCCGGCATCGATATCAGCGAGGATCGCCCCGCGCAGCGCGGCCGTGTCCATACGGTAATGGTCGTCGACGGGAATGACGCGAAGGGCGTCCTGGCCGATCCCCATGTAGTCGAAGGTACGGGCGATACAGCTATGCGCTTCCTCCGACGAGTAGCCGACCAGCCTGTACTCTCCCGCCTGCACACCCTGATGACGGACGTCGTAACCCGCCTTTGCGTAGCGTGCAGTCGTCAGAGCGATGAAGGTTGCCATCGAGGTCCCGCTCACCACCAGGCCACTAGCGGTGTCGGGAAAGTCGAATAACTCCCGACACCAGTCGACAACCTGACGCTCGACATAGATGGCGCCGTGGTCGCGCCCGCCGAGGTTGGCGTTCATGGCCGCCGCGAAACTGTCGGCAATGATTGCGCCCGGTGTGCCGGAGCCATGCACCCAGCCGAAGAACCGCGGATGCGTGTTGCCCGTCGCATAGGGCAGGACGAGCCTGACGAAGTCGTCACAGACTTTCTCGGTACCCTGCGGCTCTATCGGCAGTGCCTCGGTGAGCGCTTGCTTCACCTCGTCGGGCACCGGGGTCCAGACCGGCCGGTCGCGGACGCCTTCGGCATAATCGAGAGAGACATCGAGCATGCGATGGGCAAGCGCCCGAAATTCGGTCCAATCGGCGGGATCGAGGGAACGTGTCTCATCGGCGATCGGCAGCAGTTGCTTTGTCATCGGTCACTCCACTGGCATTCGCCGGGGCTCCTGTCGGAATAAAGTGCAATGATATACTCCGATTGCAGGAGCGCACATGCCAAGACGATTTCAGCCCAAGGCGGTACCAGAGTCGAAAGCGCCGTTCAGTCAGGTGGTCATGGATGATCACTACGCCTTTCTCTCGGGTCTGGTTGCTGCCGACTTTCCCGAAGGACTCGCCGTACTCGGCGACGTGGGTGCGGAAACGCGAGCCGTGCTGAGCGCGATCCGCGACATACTCGCAGAGATCGAGCTGGGCATGGGCCGTATCGTTCGGGTCGAGGTTCACCTCGCGGACCTCGACGATTTCAACGCCATGGACACTGCCTACGGGGAGTTCTTCGAAGCTGGGAGCTATCCGGCCCGCACCACTACCGAATCCAGAAAGCTGTTCGGCGATAGCCGGGTGGAAATCACTTGCCAGGCGCGTCTTTGAGTAGCGCCTTCTTGCGGCTGGTCGCCTGGTGCGCGACGTATACGGACATGAAGAGAAAGAATGCGCCGAAAACGATCCGCAAGACGTCGGGCGGCAGCCAGATGGCCACCGTCGTGCCGAGCATGACGCCGAGCAGCGCTGCCGGCACCATCCGCCGCACTTCCCGCCAAAGTACGCGGCCAGCGCGACTGTGACGAATGCACCCGGCCAGCGCATTGGTGACGTTCACCAGTAGCGCGAGCGGTATCCCTTCTCTCACCGGCATCCCGAACAGTACCGCGAATCCCAGTAATACCAGGGCACCGCCACCCACGCCGAAGACACCCGACAGGATGCCTGAGGTAAAGCCGATGGCGGGATAGGCCCACCAGGGCGCCACGCCGCGCCACTCGGTCGACGCCGAATCGAGCCCTGTCTCGATGCCGAATGCCTGGATGAGCAGTCGCACAGACATCACGAGCAGGAATGCCGAGAACATCAACAGCATCCAGCCGGCGCTGACGCGCGCCAGGATCCAACCGCCGAGCTGCGCCCCTGCCATCCCCGCGACGACGACAACGACAATACTGGATGTACCCAAGCCGAGCCCGCCGAAGGACGCGTGCATCACGAAGGCAGCGAATGAGAGCACAACAACAGCGGCCAACGAGGTGCCGACGGCGACCTGGGGAGAAGTGCGGCCGTACACGACCAGCCCAGGCGTCATGACGATGCCCCCGCCGACACCGATGAGTCCGTTCAACGTCCCGGCAACGAAGCCGATCTGACCGGCGCGAAGGCCGGACAACACGTGGCCACTCTCGGTGGTCACGAAGTCGGATTGGATCGCATACAGGCCATGGGAGAATCAGTATACCTGCCGTGATCGAAAGCGCCACGCGCGTAGCGCAAGCACGATCAACACTGCACCAACCGCCGCATATAGCGCGAACAAAAGGCAGACGGATTCTATCGACAGTCCCAGGTCCATCAATCCACCCATGCTTATCGGTCCCAATGCGGAAGCAAATACACTGAGCGCGGCCGCCATACTCCTGATCGCGCCGAGATTCGCGACACCATAGAGCTCCGCCCATAGAGCGGAGGTGATAGTCAGCGCCATTGCCGTGTTGACTCCGGCAAGTATCAGATATGGCCAGGCCGACCACGGGCTGCTCAGCCAGGCGACCAAGACCATCGCAGCCATGAGGGGCAGCAACATGAACGGCAAGAGACGCGCCGCTCCAAACCTGTCCACCAACCGCCCTGAGGTCAGGGCGGCTACGATCACTGCCATCGCGTAAATTCCATAGCTTCCCGTTATCCATTCGTGGCTCCATCCTTTGGCGTCTGCAAGGTTCAGATGATGGAAAAACATCGCCGTGAGGATAAGCGCCGGCGCCAGAATACCCGGCAGGAGTAGATAGAAACGGATGTCCCGCAGCACTTGAGCACGGGTCCAGGATTGTACGTGTGAATCCGAGTGTCCACGCGGGGAGGTCAGTCGCGCGATGTAGGCACGATGCCGCTCCGGGTGCCCGACCAGCAGCCAGGCTGTGGTGGGCAGCAGGACGACGCCGAGCACGACGGCGATGCCTGCATAGGTCCAGCGCCACCCGATGCTGGCGATGGCAAGAACCGCCAGAAACGGCAGAATCGCCTCCCCGAAAGCGAATCCCAGCGTCGCCAGTGCGATCGCGCGGCCGCGGCCAGCGTCGAAATAACGGGCCATGCTGGTGATCGCCACATGGCTGACCAGTCCCTGTCCGGACTGGCGAAGCAAGAAGATCGCGACCACCAGCATGATTGGCCCGTTAACCATCGCCATGAACGCGCAGGCCGCGATCAGCAGCGCACACACGACACCCGTGTAGGTCCGAAGATCCAACCGATCGATGAGCTTACCGGTCCACGGCAGCAGGAGCGCGCTGCCGAGCGTTCCGATCATGTAGATGGTGCCCCACGCCGTATGGCTGAGGTCGAACGCGTTTTGAACGCCAGGCCCGAAGATACCGATGAAGTACGTCTGCCCGAAGCTCGACGAAAAGGCGAGAACGAAGCCGAAGCTCAGGAACCGACGGTGCTCGGCGGCAAAGTCCACATACGCGGCGATCGGCATGAAGTCGGCAAGCGCTCCTGAGGTCCGAGAAACCGTCGGCACGGGGGCCGGGCCCGTGCGCTATGATGCGCAACGCGAAGCGGATCTCGCCTTGAAGCGTTCTGGCCTGACAGGCTTGACCGAGCCTCGCCCGCGGCTGTGGGGGCACAGTCGTTACTGAAAGTCAGGGATCGGCGTAAGATCTTCCAGGACCGTGGTCCGGCGAGTACCCACGGTCCTGGAATGGAATCGTCGCGGCTTACTTGAGCGCTTCCATGGTCTTCATGATCTCGTCGCACGACGACATCTGAACCTGATCTGCAGGTGCCATATCGTTTCCTTTGCCGGCTTTGACTGCTTCTTCGTAGGCGGTGGCCTTCTTCGTGCATGCCTGATACTCATCCGCCAGCTGCATGCGTTTTGCCGTCATTTCGGCGTCCGCCTTGGCGGCCTTGTCCTGCGGGCTCGAACAGCCGGCCATGAGACCCAAGACGGCTACAGCCGCGAGAATATACGAGCGTTTCATATTGTTGTCCTTTCTCTTGTGATTGACACACAATTACCCCGATTCGATGTGTTGAGCCTCCTGTGGAATCCCTGTCGGCAGTCCCTCCCTCCTCTTGGTTGACCGCCCTGGAACCGGGAACAGATCGGGAGACTCAGCGCTTCCGATTCTAACACGCCGGCGTGCGCGATGGGGCCAGTACGAGCCGCCCCTGGACCGGGCGGGCCC
>CAXMNG010000078.1:0-3226 GCA_964194585.1 Salibacteraceae bacterium
CTGACCGGCATCGGCATTCTGCACGGAATGGCGCAGCAGAATTTCCGACGTGGACACGGACTGGCCGTAATAGGCCTCGTTGCGCTTGAAGTCGGGATGGATCACGGTGCCCTCGGCACTGATGCCGCCGAACAACCCCACGCCACGGGAAAACGAAAGGATGTCGGTCGTAGCCGCCTGCGCGCCCAGACCCACGGGGCCTGTCGCGATCGAACCATCGGCACCCAATTGAAATTTGGTCCCCATCAATGCGCTCAGGCCGGCGTCCGACATGACGAGATAAATCACCTCGGACTCCTGTGCCCCGATCTGCAGGCCGATGCTGGCCGATGCCACCGTGAAGAACGCGGGCTGACTCCAGTTCCCGGTGCTCTCGTCCCTTGCCACGACCAGGCCGCGGCCACCGGATCCGGCGAAGATAAATCCGCCCTTGCCGAGTCGCGGCACGATAAACAGTCCTCGCGCTTTGCCGACATTCTCCCTGAACCAGGCTTGCTTGGAATCCGACTCGAAGTTTCGCAGGGTTTCGACTGCGTCGTTGACTACAGTCTGGGCCGCGGAAATCTCATCGTTCTCCGCGGCAGACGCCGTCACCGTGAATCCGACGAACGCGGCCAATGCAATCAGAGTGAAGTGCTTGACTGGATGCATCGAGGATCTCCTGTTGAAAATGAAACCAGTGCCAATTCCCGCGAAGTGTAGCGCATTCGGTTAAAAGGTTCTTGTTTTCAATACATTAAACGTGTTGGCTTCAAACTTACTTTAAATACAGTGGAGATCCCGGAGCCAATGCTTCATGGCCGCCCACTCAAAACTCGAAAACACCCTTGCCGGTCGTCTGGGTATCGAACAATTGGTAGGCCTTCTCGGCATCGGCGAGCACGTAGCGTTGGGTGAAGATGCGATCGAGGTGAATGCCGCGATCGGCGACGTACTGCGCGCACTCCCCCTGTCCCAGGCTGGAGAATGTCCAGGAACCCAGTAGCGTTATCTGCTTGCGTATCATGTCCGGGCTCACGTCCAGGGTAACGGTGCTGCCTTCGCCGACGTAGCACACCGTGCCCCATGTCCTGGTGCCCCTGACCGCCTGCACGCGCGCGTCCGGGTGCCCGCTGCAGTCGATAGCCATGTCCACGCCACGGCCACGGGTACGTTCGCGCAGTGCTTCCACGACATCGACCTGGCTGCCGTCAACGGTGGCATCGGCCCCGAACTCCTCGGCAAGGGCCAGCCGTTGGGCCCCTACCTCCACGGCAATCACCCGCACCCCCATGGCGCTCGCCAACAGCGTGGCGCTCAAGCCCACGGGCCCCTGGCCGAACACCGCCAGGGTCTCCGCGCCGGTCAATTTCATGCGCCTGATGGCAGCGAACGCCGTGCCGGTCCCGCAAGCGACAGCCGCCCCCTCGGAGAATGACAACGCATCCGGCAGCGGCACCAGAGTACTGGCGGGCACTTTCATGTAGGCCGTATGGGCACCGTGACCCGTAACGCCGTAGACGACGATGTGTACGGGGCAAAGCTGCGACCAACCGGATCGGCAGCTGGGGCAAACGCCACAACCGCTGTAGTGGTGGCACATGACCCGCGCCCCCAGTGGTGCCTGGGCTTCGGGCACCGCGGTGCCCCTGGCGGCCACCACACCGCAGGGCTCGTGACCCGCGATCACCGGACTGCCGTCGCCTCCGAGCCCCAAGGACTGAGCGCCGCCTTCCTGGCTGCTGGATGCCCGGTAGAAGTGCAGATCGCTGCCGCACATGCCGGAGGCCCTGATCTCCAACACCACTTCGTGCGGTTCTGGCGTGGGATCGGGAAAATCCATTAGCGCAAGCTGGCGATCACCGAGAAATACGACGCCTTTCATGGCCCACCCCCCTCGTCTTGGTCGTGTTCATCATGCCAGACCCCAGTCTGGCCAGGTCGCGCGGAAAATCCTAGACGACCGCGGATCCCTGGCGGCCCGGGCTGGGACCTTGCCCCATTGAGAGATATTGTAATGTTCACTACATTTCTGTAGTGTACGCGACATGCTTCATAATCAATGGCTCTTGCTCATCAACAGCCTGCCCGGCCCCAGCGGCACGCCGCGCATGCGCGTGTGGCGGGCGCTGAAGGCCCGGGGCGCCGGCATCCTCCGCGACGGTGTCTACCTGCTACCGGCAACCAGGGAATCGAAAAACATCTTGAGAGAACAGGCGGCACAGGTCCAGGAAGCCGGCGGGAGCGCCTATGTGATTGATTTCGAGAGCGATGAGAGAGAACAGTCGGAGCACTTCCAGACCCTGTTCGACCGATCCAGTGACTACGACCAATGGACCGAGGAGGTGGCAACCCTCATGAATCGGCTGACCGAGTTGGACGAGCCGGAAAGCCGGCGCCGGGAGGCCCGCCTGCGGCGGGAGCTGGAGGCGATCGCTGGCACCGACTACTTTCCGGGACCCGCCAGAGATCGCGCCGCCACCACCCTCGACGACCTGGAATCGGCCATCAATGCGCGCTTTTCCCCCGACGAGCCCAGCGCCGTCGAGGGCGCCATCCCATCGCGGCCCCTGGCGGACTTTCAGGGCCGCCGGTGGGCAACGCGCAGGAACATCTGGGTGGACCGCGTCGCCTGCGCCTGGTTGATACGCCGTTTCATCGATGGGCAGGCCGACTTCCTGTGGCTTGCGGACGCCGCCGATTGCCCCGGTGATGCCGTGGGCTTCGATTTTGACGGCGCCACCTTCAGTCACGTGGGCAACCACGTGAGCTTCGAGGTACTCGTGCACAGCTTCGGGCTCCACGAGGACCCGGCCCTGGCCCGGCTCGGCGAACTCGTGCACTACCTGGACATCGGTGGTGTACCCGTGCCGGAAGCCGCAGGTTTCGTTGCCATGCTCGCCGGTGCAAAAGATGAGCACGCCGAGGACGATGCCCTGCTGGATGCGGCCGGCAGGCTTCTCGATCATCTTTACGCCGCGTATACCGTGGAGATCACGGCGGAGAGCAACCCATGACGGGCGACACGCCGGAACGGGGATCCGCGCCGGCCGAGCACGCGTCGGCGGCGCCGTCGATGGGCCCCGCATCAGTCAGTCTCGGCGAGGCTTTCTGGTTCTGGCTGAAGCTCGGATTCATCAGCTTCGGCGGCCCCGCCGGCCAGATCGCCGTCATGCACCAGGAGCTCGTGGAGCGCCGGCGCTGGATCTCCGAGCATCGTTTTCTCCACGCGCTCAATTACACCATG
>CAXMNG010000079.1:0-5615 GCA_964194585.1 Salibacteraceae bacterium
AAAGCACCGCTCGGCGGCGGCGGCGGCCGGCGGGGATATGTAGTCTCCGCTGCGTGCGAAGGCATCCGCGTACCGCGCGGCGGCCCGCCGGGCCTTCTTCTGCGAGCGATGCGGGATCTGCTCGAGAATATTGGCCGCCTCGATCTCGATCAGCGCTGCCAGAGTATCCCGATCCAGCTCCAGATCACGGTCGTGGACGATGTCGCGGAGACAGAATCGTGGCTCGCCCAGATGCTCGTAGAAGCGTCGCCGGTCGGTGACACAAAATAGGTGAACCAAGCGCTCCGCCCCCGCCCCGATGACATCCCGGATCTCATCGCGCATGCTGAGTTCCACCGATTGCTTGTTAAAAGCGTAAGTGCCATAGATGCTGTGAAAGAGACCTGCAACGCAGATGTTCGGTTCGTTCCCCCATTCCACCAGCAGATCGTGCGTACCCTGCAGATGATCGAGGAGCGTGCGCCGCGAATGGGAAGTGACGTGCGCGTCGAGCTGCTCGAGCAGCACCATGTGACGCGCGTTCATATTTTCTCGATGCTCACTACGATCCTTCCCTCTCTTTTCCGTGGCTCACGTCTCGAGCAGCGAAATGCCGCGAAATAGTTCCAATGCTTCCGGATTGGCGAGCGCGTCCTTGTTCTTGACTTGGCGACCGTGCACGACGTCGCGCACGGCGAGCTCGACAATTTTGCCATTCTTGGTGCGCGGAATGTCGGCTACCTGCACGATTCTGGCGGGCACGTGCCGGGGCGTAGTATTGCGCCGAATCTTTTTCTTTATTCGATCGCGCAGTTCATCGTCCAGACTGACGTCTTCGCGAAGCACCACGAACAACACGACACGCACGTCGCCGTCCCAGTCCTGGCCGATGACGAGGCCCTCGACCACTTCGTCCAGCTGCTCCACCTGACGGTAAATCTCCGCCGTGCCGATGCGAACGCCACCGGGATTCAGAACGGCGTCGGATCGCCCATATACGATCATTCCGCCGTTCTCGGTGAGCACCACGTAGTCGCCGTGGCACCAGATGCCGGGAAACTTCTCGAAATAGGCCGCGTGATATTTGGCTCCGTCGGGGTCGTTCCAGAATCCGACCGGCATGGACGGAAAGGGGCGCCGGCAAACAAGCTCACCTTTGGCACCCACGACTGCGTTGCCATCATCGTCGTAGGCGGCCACGTCCATGCCGAGGCCCAGGCATTGGATCTCCCCCCGATACACCGGCAGGGCCGAATTACCGAGGGCGAAGCACGAGACGATGTCGGTACCGCCGGTAATGGAGGATAGACAAACATCGCTCTTGATGTGCTCGTAGACGAAGTCGAAGCTTTCGGGAACCAGCGGTGAACCGGTTGAAAGAATCGTCCGAACCGAATCCAGGGCGTGGCTGCTGGCCGGTTTCAAACCGGATTTTTTCAATGCGTCGATGAACTTGGCAGACGTTCCGAAGTGGGTGATTCCTGCCTCGTCCGCGTAATCGAAAAGCGCATTACCGTTCGGGTAGAAGGGCGCTCCGTCATAGAGCAGCAAGGTGGCGCCCGAGGCCAGGGCAGACGCGAGCCAGTTCCACATCATCCATCCGCAGGTGGTGAAGTACATCAGGCGATCGCCGGTGCGGATGTCGGATTGCAGCTGATGCTCTTTGAGATGCTGTAAGAGCGTGCCGCCGGCACCATGCACCATGCACTTGGGCACGCCGGTGGTTCCAGAAGAGTACATGATGAACAGCGGATGGTCGAAGGGCAGCCGTTCGAATGGGATATCCCCTGGCGTGCAGCCTGCCGTGAAGGCCTCCAGGCCAACGGCCTTCGGTAGCCCGTGGATGTTCGGCGTCGCCTCGGTGTAGGGAACGACGATCACCCGTTCCACGTCCGCAAGCTCGTTGAGAATCTCCGCGGTACGCGCGAGGGAATCGTGCTTCCTACCGTTGTAGAAGTAGCCATCGACGGTGAACAAAACCTTCGGTGCAATCTGACCAAAGCGATCCACCACGCCGCGCACGCCGAAATCCGGCGAGCAGGAAGACCACACGGCGCCCAGACTGGTGGCGGCGAGCATGGCGATGATCGCCTCGGGCATGTTGGGCAGATAGCCGGCCACCCGATCACCGCGGGAAACGCCGGCATCGGCGAGCGCCCGGGCGAGCACCGACACGGCGTCGTAGAGCTCTGCGAAAGACAGGCTTCGGCGCACCTGGTCCTCACCGCGAAACACGATGGCCTCCCCGTCATCGCGCCGCTGCAGCAGGTTCTCCGCGTAATTGAGCCAGGCCTGGGGAAACCACCGCGCCCCGGGCATCCGCTCGCCGTGCTCCAGCACCGTGTCGCCCTTGCTGTCGGCGACGACCTCGGCGAATCCCCACATGGCATCCCAGAACTGCTCCGGATGCTCCACCGACCAACGGTGCAGGGATTGGTAGTCCGCCGCTTGCGCGTTCCAGCTCTTGTTCACGAACGCAGTGAAGCGCGTTACCTGGGCGGCGGCGATGCGCTCGGCGGATGGTCTCCAGAGTGCCTCGCCCATGCCTGTCACTCCTCTTTCACGTCCGCGGGCAGCGCGCGTTTGCTGCCATCTTCGTTGAGTGCCACGAAGGTGAAGCTTCCCTGGGTGACTTTGACGGTCTCAGCGAAGTGGTGCTCGAGGCGACGGCGGGCCCAGGTTTCCACGTGCACGGTAATGGATGTGTTACCGACGCGCAGGGTACGACAGAAGCAGCTCACCTGATCACCCACGTACACGGGCCGGTGAAAGCTCATGGCTTCGATACCCACGGTGGCGACGCGGCCGCGGGCGCGCACGATAGCGTAGCTGCCGGCGGCCAGATCCATCTGCGCCAGCAGCCAGCCGCCGAAGATGTCACCGTAGGCATTAGTGTCGGCCGGCATGGCGATGGTGCGCAGTTCCGCCTCGCGCTGCGGGGGGCTTTGTTCGGCAGGCATAGTGAGTCTCCTTTGCGGATATCGGTTGCTCCGAACCCGGGTATTGTAATGGCTGCCCATTGCCTCTAGCGTTGTGCCTGCCCGTAGGAGCGACGATTCACCACCGGGAAGCGCCGGGAGGCCGGAAAAAGAATGACGAATAAGACCCGCGCCGCCAACCCCTACGAAGACGGCCTCCCGCGGACGGCGGCCAACTTCGCGCCGCTGACACCGCTCGTTTTCCTGGCCCGCACGGCCGAAGTGTATCCCGAGCACCCGTCGGTGATTCACAGGGAAACCCGCTACACCTGGGCCCAGACTTATGCCCGTTGCCGGCGCCTGGCGTCGGCACTGGCGAAAAGGGGGGTTTCCAGCGGCGACACAGTGTCCATTATCGCCCCAAACGTGCCCGCCATCTATGAGGCGAGCTTCGGTGTCCCGATGCTCGGGGCGGTGCTCAACACCATCAACACCCGCCTGGACGCAGCCACCATCGCATTCGCCCTCGAGCATGCGGAAACGAAAGTGTTGATTACCGATCGGGAATTCTCGCCGACGGTGGCCACGGCCCTCGCCGCGCTCAACCACCCGCCGCTGGTCATCGATATCGACGACCCAATAGCGCCCCCCGGAGAGCTGCTGGGTGAGCTGACCTACGAAGAATTACTCGACCAGGGCGACCCGGGCTTCGAGTGGATTCCGCCTGACGACGAATGGCGCGCCATCTCACTCAATTACACCTCCGGCACCACGGGTGATCCAAAGGGCGTCGTGTACCACCACCGGGGCGCGTATCTGAATGCTCTCAGCAACGCCATCGGCTGGAACATGGCCCACCACCCCGTGTACCTCTGGACCCTACCGATGTTTCATTGCAACGGCTGGTGTTTCCCCTGGACCATCGCCGCCCTGGCCGGCACCAATATCTGTCTGCGCAAGGTGGAGGCGGGCGCCATATTCGATGCCATCGCCGACCGGGGCGTGACCCATTTCTGCGGTGCGCCCATCGTGCTGGGTCTCATCCTCAATGCCGCGCCGGAAGAGCGGCGCAGCTTCGACCACAGGGTGCACGTGATGACCGCCGCCGCCCCGCCGCCGGCGGCGGTGCTGGAGGCCATGGAGAAGAACGGCTTTCACATGACCCACGCCTACGGTCTCACCGAGACCTATGGACCGGCTGTCATATGCGCCTGGAAGAATGAGTGGGATGCGCTGCCTATGCAGGAACGAGCGGTCCGAAAATCACGCCAGGGCGTTCGCTATCACGTCCTGGACGGGCTGGACGTCATGAACCCGGAGACCATGCAGCCGGTACCCCGTGACGGCGAGACCATGGGAGAGGTGATGTTTCGTGGCAACGTCGTCATGAAAGGCTACCTCAAGAACCCCGGGGCCACCGAGGCGGCCATGGCCGGCGGCTGGTTTCATTCCGGCGACCTGGGCGTCATGCATCCCGATGGCTACCTGCAGCTCAAGGATCGCTCCAAGGACGTCATCATTTCCGGGGGCGAAAACATCTCTTCCATCGAGGTTGAAGACACGCTTTATCGTCACCCGGCGGTTCTGGAAGCCGCGGTGGTGGCGCGCAGCGACGAGAAGTGGGGAGAGACACCCTGCGCGTTCGTGACGCTGAAAGACGATGCCCCGGCGATCTCCGCCGAGGATATCATCGCCTTCTGCCGCGATCATCTGGCCCACTTCAAGGTGCCCAGGACCGTCGTCTTCAGCCCCCTGCCAAAAACGTCCACCGGCAAGATTCAAAAATACAAACTCCGCGAGCGTGCCGCGGAACTCGCCTCGTAACGCAATGAGCGTGTACAGCGACCGGCGTGGGATCACGTATACGGCGGCCAGCCAGGACGCGGTGGATCACTTCGACGCCACCATCACCGAGTATGTGCACATGGGCATCGAGACCGGTGCACGGTTGAAGGAAACCCTCGCGGCGGATGCCGAGTTTCCCATGGCCCATATCTTGCGCGGCTGCTTCATGCAGCTTTTCTGTATCCCGGCGCTCACGGAGAAAGCGAAGCAGTCCCTGGCAAAAGCGCGCGAGGCGAGCGCCTCTATTGGCGTCGACGACAGAGAGCAGCACCACATCGACGCGCTGGGCGCTTGGGTTGCAGGGGATATGCGCTCGGCGCTGGAGCATTGGGAGTCGATACTCCTTGACCACCCCCTCGACATGCTGGCCGTGAAATTGTCGCAGTTCACGCATTTCTATCTGGGCAACAGCCGGCAGATGCGCGATTCTATCGCGCGCATTCTGTATGTCTGGCACCCGGAGGTACCGGGTCATGCCAACGTGCTGGGCATGTATGCGTTCGGGCTGGAAGAGTGCGGGGACTACGCAGGGGCGGAGCGCACGGGCCGGCTGGCAGTGGAAAGCGATCCCGCGGACCCCTGGTCGGTGCACGCGGTAGCCCACGTCCTGGAGATGCGGGACCGGCGCCGGGATGGGATCGCCTGGTTACGCAAGCCGGCAGCTACGCTGCGACCATAGCGCTCTACATTCTGTCATTCGCAGTTCTGGTGTTCATCCGCATGCCGCCCGGGATCGTCGGTACTGCGCGCGTCACCGCTGCCGGGTTTCGCCTGCTCATGACCCGGCGCCGCTTCCTGGTGGCCGCCGCCAGCGCCATGCTCGGCTACGCCGTCATGAATCTGGTCATGACGGCGACGCCACTGGCGATGCAG
>CAXMNG010000080.1:0-3893 GCA_964194585.1 Salibacteraceae bacterium
AGGACGCTATCGTGCGTCAATCCAACCAGGGCGTCACTAACTGGCTGGAGAACATGGAGAACGCTACGGTTTTCCGCGGCCATGCCCGATTCGAAGCGGCTCACACCGTGCGTGTCGACGACGAGTTGCTCGAAGGCGACAGGATCTTCATCAATGTAGGAGCACGGCCATTCGTCCCCGACATGGCGGGCATACAGGACGTCGACTACCTGAACAGCACGAGCATCATGGAGCTCGACTTTCTTCCCGAGCATCTGATCGTCGTCGGCGGCAGTTACATCGGGCTCGAGTTCGCGCAGATGTATCGCCGCTTCGGCAGCCGGGTGACGGTGGTGGAGATGGGCGATCGCCTCATCGGTCGTGACGACGAGGATGTGTCGGCCGCCGTAAAGGAGATCATGGAAAACGAAGGCATTGCGATCCGCCTCAACGCCGAATGCATGACCCTCAGCCGCCACGACCAGGGCGTCGCCATTCAGGTGGCATGCGACAGCGGCGCACCCGAGGTCGTCGGCAGCCACCTCCTGATGGCCGTGGGACGCCGGCCGAACACCGATGATCTCGACCTGGACAAAGCGGGAATCGAAGTAGACGCCCGCGGCTTCATCGTGGTCGACGACCAGCTGCGCACCACGGTGCCGGACGTCTGGGCGACGGGCGACGTCAACGGACGTGGCGCCTTCACCCACACTTCCTATAACGACTACGAGATCGTCACGGCAAATTTGTTCGACGACGATCCCCGCCGCGTCAGCGACCGCGTCACCGCCTACGCCTTGTATATCGACCCGCCCCTGGGCCGGGTCGGCATGACCGAGCACGAGGTGCGTGCATCCGGGCGCCGGGCGCTGGTGGGCAAGATGATGATGGCCCGCGTGGGGCGCGCGCGGGAACGCAGCGAGACCCAGGGATTCATGAAAGTGCTGATCGACGCGCAGAGCGAGAAGATCCTGGGAGCGGCGATACTCGGTATCGGCGGCGACGAGATCATTCACTCGATCATCGACATCATGTACGCGGGTGCACCCTACACGACCATCCAACGGGCCATGCCGATTCACCCGACGGTCAGTGAACTGATCCCGACGATGCTCGGTGACTTGAAACCACTGGAGTAAGATCGTCCCTTGCGAGGCGACTACCTGCCGCCAGCCATCCTGTCGGCGTTCTTCCAAGCGCACTCGCTGCGCTCGCCCTCCGTCTTCGCGTTCGCGAGACATTTCTGCATGAAGGACTGATGAACTTCTGACGTACCACCGGTCGCGCAGCCGGTGGAGGCGGCGATGGCGCTGGCTACGAAACACACGACGATTCCAGATCTGAGTGGCATCCTGCCCTCCCTTCCCCGTAACGGTATCACGACAGACCGGTTCCCGGCCTTCTCCCGGAACAGGCCGGGTCCAGCTTGGACAGTAATTAAAAGCCTATATTCCGGCGCCCGAGGGAAAAAAATAAGCAATCTGTAAGTATTTCATCAGGCATCTGTTTGCTCGTCCCCGCCATCATCGTGCCGCATCCGGACAATCCTGGGGGGATACGGTCATGGCAACTTCGACAGGTGGGCGACAGGAATCTGGTGGGTTTCCCGGCGTTTTCGCCATAACCTTCTGTTCTCTGGTGCTCACGGGCCTGGCGGCCTGCGCTTCGCCGAATCCGGGGACCGACCCCATCGCCATCGGGGCGACACCACCGCCGGTGGGGCCGGGCCCGAGCGCCCGGGTCGCAACCCGCGACACCTACCTGGTTCCCGCCGCAGCGCAGAAATCAGATTACGGGTCATTTTCCCGACACGTCAAGGGCACCGCCGGGCTTCTGGGCATCATGCTGAAAACCTATACCACGGACCCGCTGGTGAGGCCCTTCTCCACTGTCCGGTCGCTGGGATTTCTCATCAAGAACACCCTCGCCGATTTCGCCACGCAAACCCTCATCAGCATGGTGCGGCTTCCAGAGGCCACCAAGACACCGGTCCCGCCGGTCACGAGCGCTCCGGGGATGAATCTCGAGGAATGGGAGCGCGTGCTCGACAGGATGACGGGCTCGACGCCGGATAAAGGCTCCATGGAGTTCCTCATCGATGGCGGGGAGTACTTCCCGGCACTCATCGAGAGCATCGAGAGCGCGGACGAGTCCATTCACCTTCGAACGTACATCTTCGACAACGACGACTTCGCCATCCAGATCGCTGACCTTCTCAAACAGCGTTCCAGAGAAGTCGATGTGAAGGTAATGATGGACGGCATCGGCACACTGACCGGCGGGTTGGCAACCGCGAGCAGCCTACCGGCGTCCTTCGAGCCGCCCGCCTCCATTGCCGACTACCTGCGCAGCGACTCCGAGATCAGTGCGCGTACCCTGACCAATCCCTGGTTCTCGGGCGATCACACCAAAGTCACCATCGTCGATCGGGACGTTGCGTTCGTAGGAGGTATGAACATCGGTCGAGAGTACCGCTACGACTGGCATGACCTGATGGTCAGAGTCGACGGTGACGTGGTGGAGGAGCTGGCTCGCGATTCCGATGACGCGTGGGCAAAAAGTGGAATCCTCGGGGATCTCGCGGCGTTCTTCAGATACTTTCGTAGCCCGAAACCGATCACGCCCGAAGACGGATACCCGATTCGGATTCTCTACACGCGCCCACAGCATTCACAGATCTACGATGCGCAGATCGCCGCGATTCGCCGCGCAAGAAATCACATCTATATCGAGAATCCGTACTTCTCCGACGACGCCATACTGTTCGAGCTCATCGCCGCCCGCCGCAGAGGTGTCGACGTACGTTTCGTGATTGCCGAGAAGGGCGATATGATGCTGATGGATATGAGCAACGTCCAAGCCGTCAATACGATGCTCGACAACGGCATCCGCGTCTATATTTATCCGGAGATGACCCACGTCAAGGCCGCCATCGTCGACGACTGGATCATGGTCGGATCGGCGAACCTCGACAAGCTCAGCATGCGCGTCAACAACGAGGTCAACCTGGCCACCTCGCATCCGGAAGCGGTAAGAGAGCTCAAGGAACGCCTGTTCCAAGCCGACTTCGAAAAGTCTCTCGAGCTGAAAAGGCAACTGCCCGCCGGTCCGGGTTATCTCTTTGCCGAGGTCGTAGCCGATTTCTTCTTGTAAGACGGAAACACACGGTGTGGAAATCGGACCCTCACGATGAACCGGAATCCGTGTCCGTGCCCCGGTTCACGTGATCCCTGTAGGCCGCCAGAAGATCGATGGGGATCGGGAACAGGATTGTCGAAGTCTTCTCGGTCGACATATCGAGCAAGGTCTGCAGATAGCGCAGTGTCAACGCCTCCGATTGCTCGGACAGAATCTTGGCGGCGTCCCTGAGCTTTTCCGACGCTTGGAACTCACCTTCGGCGGCGATGACCTTGGCACGCCGCATGCGTTCGGCTTCGGCCTGCTTGGCGATCGCGCGCACCATGGTTTCGTTGAGGTCCACGTGCTTGATCTCCACATTCGAGACTTTGATACCCCAGGCGTCGGTCTGCTTGTCGAGGATCTCCTGTATGTCGGCGTTGAGCTTGTCCCGCTCCGAGAGCAATTCATCCAACTCATGCTGCCCGAGAACCGAGCGCAAGGTCGTCTGCGCGAGCTGGCTCGTGGCCATTTGGAAATCCTCTACCTGCACGATGGCTTTCTCCGGATCAATTACCCGGAAGTAGATCACGGCATTGACCTTAACTGACACGTTGTCACGGGAAATGACGTCCTGGGTCGGCACATCCAGCACCCGCATGCGCAAATCGACCCGCACGAGCTGTTGAACACCCGGGATCAGGACGATGAATCCGGGACCCATCACGGATTGGAAGCGCCCGAGGAAGAACACCACGCCACGTACGTATTCCCGCAGGATGAATACGGTGTAGTAG
>CAXMNG010000081.1:0-3037 GCA_964194585.1 Salibacteraceae bacterium
CATCACGCCCAGCGGGCTGGTCTTCGAACGCCATCACGCCGGCATCCCGGCCATCGATCCCCACGACCACCGGCTGATTATTCACGGTAAGGTCGAGCGGGCGCTGAAGTTCACGGTCCAGGATCTGATGCGCTTTCCCGCCGTCAGCCGCGTCCACTTCCTGGAGTGCGCCGCCAATGGCGTGCTCGAATGGCGGGGTGCGCAGCTCAACGCACTGCAATTTACCCACGGCATGTTGAGCTGCTGCGAGTGGACCGGAGTGCCGCTCGCCACGCTGCTGCACGAAGCCGGGTTGCGCAACGGGGCGAGCTGGATCCTGGCCGAGGGCGCCGACGCAGCGGCGCTGGCGCGCAGCTTTCCGGTAGACAAGGCGCTGGACGACGCCCTCGTCGTTTACGCCCAAAACGGCGAGATGTTGCGCCCGGAGCAAGGCTATCCTCTCCGCCTGCTGCTGCCGGGCTGGGAGGGAATCGCCAACGTCAAGTGGCTGCGGCGCCTCGAGGTCGGCGACCGCCCCTGGGCGATGCGCGAGGAGACGGCGGCCTATACGGACCTGATGCCGGGCGGCAAGGCGCGCCAGTTCACCTTCGTGCAGGAAGCCAAGTCGGTCATCACCTGGCCGTGCCCGGAGCGGCCGGTCACCGAGCGGGGGCTGCAGATCATCAAGGGGTTCGCCTGGTCCGGTCGCGGTCGCGTGCGCAACGTGGACGTCAGTGTCGACGGCGGCCGCAATTGGCGGCGGGCCCGGATCGTCGGGCCGGTGTATACCAAGGCGCTGACGCGCTTCGAAATCCCGTGGCAGTGGCGTGGCGAGTCCGCCCTGCTGCAGAGCAGGGTGGTGGACGACAGCGGTTACGTGCAGCCCACACTGAAGCAGCTGCGTGCGGTGCGGGGTACGGGCTCGATTTATCACAATAACGCCATTCAGACCTGGCAGGTGCACGAAAGCGGCGCGGTGGAAAATGTTCAGCTATCGTGACGCACGCGCGCTGGCCACCGCCATGGCGCTGTGGGGGACCGGCGCCGCAATCGCGGATGACGGCGAGCGATTCGGCTTCGGCACGCCGGCCGGGGACGCCGAGATTGCAGGCTGGAACATCGATGTCGGGCCCGACGGCGAGGGCCTGCCCGCGGGTCGCGGCACGGCCTTGCAGGGGGAGGAACTCTACCTGGGCAAGTGCGCTGCGTGCCACGGTGAATTCGGCGAGGGAGTGGGCCGCTACTCACCGGTGGCGGGCGGTGTCGGCTCCATTACGACGGACTCCCCCGAACGCACCGTCGGTAGCTACTGGCCTTATGCCACCACCCTGTGGGATTACATCTACCGGACCATGCCCTTCGGCGATTCTCAGTCCCTGAGCGCCGACCAGGTCTACGCGCTCACCGCCTATATCCTTTCATTGAGCGACATCGTCGACGAGACCACTGTCCTCGACGAAGACAATCTGGCGCGGGTTCCCATGCCGAACCGGGATGGTTTCGTGTTCCCAGATCCGCGTCCCGATGTTGCCAATTCCCCGTGCATGCGTGGGTGCAAGGACCGGGTAAGCATCAGGAGCCGTGCTTCGGAGAGTCCTCTCAACGCGTCCGTTACACGAGACGCTTCGGCAGCTCCTTGAGCTTGACCCCGTACCATGGTACGGAGCGTACACTCCAGTGTGGTTCCCTATCATGGAGGTTAGCCTGAATGCTGAAAGAGGCTTCCGGGTCCATTGGCTCTGTTCTCACCGGCGCGTGCTGCCTGGGCTTCACTCCGCTGCTTGCGGGCTTGTCGGCTATCGGCGCCGGCTTCCTTATTAATGACGCGATCCTGATCCCCCTGTTCGTGGTGTTCCTCGCCTATACCGTATGGGTGCTGTGGTCGTCGCGCAAGGTGCACGGTCGCCCGGGCCCGTTCTATCTGGGCGTGGGCGCCGCAGTCGTCGCGTTCGCGGCGCTGTGGTTTCTTCCGGCGCTCTCCTACGCCGCCCTGGCGGCGCTGATCGGGTCCAGCGTCTGGAACATCATCGCTCAGCGTCAGTGTCGCGCCGCGGCACAGGCCTAGAACAAGCCACGACGTGATGTCATTGGCAGGAGAATTCGTACTCGTCCTGATTGCATGATCTTGATCAAAGCACTTTGCGCAATACCACGTAGTTTCGCACCAAGCGCCAGGAGGCTGAGGTCAGTCAGTGACGATATCGCATCGCTGCTCAATCAGGGCGGCTCGTCGAACAGGTATTCGCCGCACGGACTTTATCGAAGCGATGCCGGTGTGGCGAGGCATTCTGTCAGAGCAGGACGCGGCCGACCTGGTGGCATACCTCGAGAGCTTATGGAGCCACCGAATCGTTTCCTGCCAGGGACCCAAGCACATGGATTGTATGTGAATCGCAACCATCCAGCCCCAAGCTGAGCACAAGCCATGAGCAAGATCAAAAGCCTTTACGGCGCAACACCCGCGGAGATTTTTCAGAGCGGAATGGAAAATCTGGACGACATCGAAGGGATCGTCGCTGGTGTATTGTGGAAAGACGGATCGATCACGGCGGGCTGGTCCAACATGGATGTCGGCAACCTGGCGCGTCTCATCTTGATCCTCGATGAAGCGCAACGGCGCCGCACCCTGGGCGAAGGCGAAGTCTGAACGGGTACTGTCAACGGGCTCGCCGATTAATTGGCGGAGAGGGAGGGATTGGAACCCTCGGTACGCTATTAACGTACACACACTTTCCAGGCGTGCTCCTTCAACCGCTCGGACACCTCTCCGGGGGGAGCGAGGGTATAGGAGAAGCGCCTGGCAGGCAATTTCGTGGAAATCGGCCTTACAACGCGCCGTGTTCCATGACCAGAGTCGAGGGATCGTGTGAAGGCCGAAAAGTTTTTTGAAAGCAAACAGTTAGAAAATCAGCCCTCCCGCACCGGCTGAATTGGCAAACATCTAGCTAAACATTCAGGGGTAAACCTATGCCGAATCCAGAGTGTATGATCCGGTGCGCGGAGAGGAGATCGGGCGATGTCACTACCTCCGGGGCGGCCCCGCAGCCGCAGTACCCCC
>CAXMNG010000082.1:0-3478 GCA_964194585.1 Salibacteraceae bacterium
GAACTCCCTTGCAGGTTGAATCGTCATCCACTCGTGACCCGCCGCCACGCCTCCGTAAGCGACGCCCGTCAGCTGTGCCATGTCCATCTTGAAAGTGGTCAGATCCTCGAGTGAGAATTGGTCCAGGTGCCGGTGACCCGCCGCGCGTGCGAGCACGGTCATAAGCTCCACGGAAGCGGTGAGGAATCGCGCCAGACGGGCGGCCGCCGCATCCACCGGCAACCGGGCACGCAGGTGGGGCTGCTGGGTCGCAATACCAACGGGGCAATTGTTGGTGTGGCAGGCGCGCATCCCCAAGCAGCCGATGGCCTGGATCGCTGCGTTGGAAACCGCGATGCCGTTGGCCCCCAAGGCCATCGCCTTGGCAAAGTCGGCAGGCCCACGCAGCCCGCCGGTAATCATGAGCGTGACGTGGGACGCCGCGCAAGCGTCGAGATGCCTGCGGGCTCTCGCCAGTGCCGGAATTGTCGGCACGGAGATGTTGTCTCTGAATATGAGCGGCGCCGCACCTGTGCCGCCGCCTCTCCCGTCGAGGATGATGTAATCGACCCCGATCTCCAAGGCCGCGTCGATGTCCTTCTCGACGTGCTGCGCCGACAGCTTGAATCCCACCGGTATGCCGCCGGTCTTTTCCCGCACCTCGGCGGCAAAATCGCGAAACTGACCGAGCTCGGTCCACTCCGGGAATCGAGCGGGCGATACGGCCGCTTCACCCTCGGGAAGCGACCGCACCTGGGCAATCTTGCCTTTGACCTTGCTACCGGGCAGGTGACCGCCGGTACCGGTCTTTGCGCCCTGCCCACCCTTGAAATGAAAGGCCTGGGTCAACTGCACTTTGTCCCAGGAGAAGCCGAAACGTGCCGATGCGAGCTCATAAAAATAGCGGGAATTGGCAGCCTGCTCCTCGGCCAACATGCCACCCTCCCCGGAGCAGATACCGGTACCCGCAAGCTCTGCGCCCCTGGCCAGCGCCACCTTGGCTTCCTCGGACAGCGCACCGAAGCTCATGTCGGATACGAACAACGGGATTTCCAACTTCAACGGCTTGTTCGCACGCGGCCCGATGACGATATCGGTGCCGACGGGCTCCTCATCCAGCAACGGCAACTTGTGCAGCTGTGCCACCACGAACTGCAGGTCATCCCACTTGGGCAAGGCTCCGCGCGGCACACCCATGGCCGCCGCCGGACCGTGGTGTCCTACTTTCGACAGTCCGTCGCTGGCCAGTGAGCGAATGGACTTCACATACGGTTCGTCCTCGGTACCGGTGTGGTCCTGATAGAGACCCTGGTAGCTGTCCCGGTTGTAGGGTTGGGGGTGTAGCCTGGCCCATGCGCGGATCTCGCCCTCATCCACCCAGACCTGCCCGTCTTCTATCCAGGCGTCGAATCTGGTGAGGGTTTCACTGTTGTTGTACTCGCTGATGCCGGTATCCAGGCGATAATCCCATCCGTGCACGCCACAGATGATGTTGTCGCCTTGCACATGACCATCCGACATCAGTGCGCCCCGGTGGGCACAACGGCCGTATAAGACGCTGATCTCCTCATCGAAGCGCACAATCACCAGGTCCACATCGGCTACCAGCGCATAAGCCGGTTTGCGATCCTGCAATTCATCCCAGGTACCTACGGAAATCCTGTTCATTTCTTGAATGTCCCCACTGGATTAGCGTTTAAGGTTCAAGCCTTCCCGAAGCGGCATCTCCGAGACCGGCATATTTTCCTGGCACTCTCCCATGCGCGTCGCGTGACGGCCATAAAGCTTTGCCAGCGGAGCCGCGCTGAGGCCATGTAAAAGCGCGCTCAGTCCTACCGTTATGACGGTGATGGACAACAATTCGGTGCGATGCACCAGTTCCACCTTCTCGAGGATGAGCAAGACGAAGAGAATCGATGCGAGCCCGCGCGGCCCGAACCAGCCGAGGAACATCACTGAGCGCAGCCGCAGTCCGGTGCCGATGAGCGAAATCGCGACAGGCAACATGCGAACGACCGTCAAGCTCAGCACCGCATACGCAATCGTCGCCACGCTGACGTGCTCCAGACCTTCCGGTAGAAGAGCAGCGCCGAATACGAGGAACGTGATCAGCATCAGAAGCAGGCCTTCGGCTTCCATGAACTCGAACAGGAAATTGCACGGGTGGCGAACCGTGGCGCCGAGCACCATTCCGCCGATAAAGGCAGCGATGAAGCCGTTACCGCCTATCAGCTCCGCCGCGGCGAAGGCAAAGACCGCCAGGGACAGGATGCCGATACCCTGGAATGCGGTGTCCGCCCAGCCGCGATGGGCAGCGGAATCGAGCAATCGGGCGCCGACAAAGCCCACCAGAGCACCGGCGAGGGGCCCAAGCGTCAGTTGAAACAGCGCGAAGCTCAGCCATTCCGACGCTTCGGCCGACTCCTGCTGCGCGCTCGCGAGGGCCGCAAAAAGCAGCACCGCCGGCAGGGCGATTCCGTCGTTGAGTCCGCTCTCGACGTTGATGGCCTGGCGGATGCGCACGGGTACCGCCTTGGCCGACACCACGGACTGGCCGAGCGCCGCATCGGTGGGGGCGAGGAGCGCCGCCAGCAGGACCGCCTCCCAGAAGTCGAGTTGCGGAAACAGCATCAGTGCAACCCACGCCCCGCCGGCCATGGTGAGAGGAAGCCCGATAAGAAGCATTCGCAGGGGTAGGTTGTGGTCACGGCGCAGTTGCGCGAGGTTGATTCGTGCCGCGTCCGAGAACAATACGAGAATGAGCGTCAGCTCGGCGATCACGTGAATGGCGCCGTGACCGGGGTCCACGTTGGCAATACCGAGCACGCCCTGACCGAGCAGATATCCCAAGACGATGAAAACCAGGGGTGGGGTAACTATCGTCCCTTGCAGGCGCCCTGAGACCAGCGCGAATGCGAGCAATGCGCCCGAAACCAGGGCGATCGAGACGAGATCCATATTGACTTCCGCTGTTTACCCGAATTCTGCGCGTATGGCTTCGCTGTGCTCGCCCAGGGTAGGCACCGGGCAAAGTGCGTAATCTTCTCCAACAATGGATGCCGGCGGTGACACCATGCTGACGTGTCCGCCGGCGGTGTCCACCTCGATTCGTTTGAGGGCCGGGTGCTCGGACAGCCCGGCGACATCGTTCACCTCGCCGAAAGCGATTCTGCTCTCCCGCAAAGCCGCGATCAGGTCGCCTCGCTCCATGCCGAGAAAGTGCTCATCGATAATTGTCTTCAGTTCCTTCACGTTCTCGCACCGCGAAGGATTGTCGTGGAAGCGCGGGTCGTCGATGAGCTCGGGCATCTCGAGGACCTCGTGGCAGAAACGCAGGTACTCCCGCTGATTCTGAATGGCGATGAGAATCGGCGGTCCGTTGCGGGTGGCATAAGCGCCGTAGGGTTGAATCAGCGGATGGCTGAGGCCTGTGCGCGGCAGCTTCACACCGCCGTAGTCGTAGCGCAGCAGCGGCACCGCCATCCAGTCCGCCATGGCA
>CAXMNG010000083.1:0-5933 GCA_964194585.1 Salibacteraceae bacterium
TTGCACCTGGCCGCCCAGTTGGGCGGCCAGGCCTGTTCACGTAGAATACGAGCCCTTCTCCGCGACATGCCGGGCGATGCCGCATGCCCACATTCGAATCCCTACTGACATTTACGGCAGCCGTGCTGCTGTGCGTGACCTTCGTTCCGGCCGCCCACGCTGGCCCGAGCGTAACGCTTGTTGGCGACGATTATCGGGGGGTCGTCATGCGCGAAGCGGCGGCCAACGAGCGTTCCGAGATTCGGCGAGGCGATGACGTTTACGAGTTGGTCTTGAAGAGCGCGGGCGTGACGATGCGCAGCCTCATCCCCGGGGGCGGTGCCAGCGCAATGGCGGATCTTCTGCACGTCACCGACATCGCGCTCATCGTCATCGATTCGACCAAGGGGCCGACCCCCGTCATTCGTGAGCACATCCTCATCGCGCGTCAGGCGCGGGTTCCCATGCTGGCCATGCTGTTGGCGAACGTGGAGCGGCTGTACGCAGGTGCGCCCGACGAAGCCGCCGAGTTGCTGGCCGTAGAGGTTCAGGAGATCCGTGAGGTGCTGTCGGCCTACGATCTGAACGGCGACTCCGTCGACGTCTACTACGATAGCCGGACCCCGGAAGCAGGAATGGCAGTCGCGGGGTTCGGTACTCGCGAGGCGCTGCGCGCGCTCTCGCGATTCGTGCCGCGGCGCGTTCGAACCGGGGACCTGCGAAAGGTGCGTGAGCTATGGGGCGCGGTTTATCTATTGACGGATCTGGAAGCCGATGGAAATGCCGTCAGCCTGTCACCGCAAGAGGAAATCACCGTATGGAGCGAAGGCACCCAATCGAGGGCGACATTGAACTCCATCAGTCAGTATTACCCGGGCGACTTCAGGGAAATGGCTTTGTCCCTGGACGAGCCGGTGAACGGCATGGAGGGTTCGCGGATCCTGCTCCTGAACGGCGAAAGAGTCGTGGGTCTGGGCGCAATCACCCAGATCGGGCACTGACCTCATACGGCATATTTCAGCATGCAGCTCTTGAAGGTCTTTCGTTGTGCACTCAGCGCTGCGGCTTCGATGTCCGAGTTGCGGTTCTGATTCGTGGCGCTGCCCTCTTTTATCACCTGAACGCTTTGCTGGCGGACATCGCCGGCCGCGGCGGCCCCTTGTGCCTCGCAGTTCCGTCGAATTGCGCGCGATGTCGATTGGTCGTGGGTGGGGGGAGCTGCACATGCGACCAGAAGCGAGAGGATAAGGAGCAGGTATCTCACGAGTGAACGGGCCAGATGCGACGCATGAAACAACAGTGTAGCACGCGGCAAGTGAAAGCCGTCAGTCCGTTACCCGGGGGTCTTAAACAAAAATCCTCTTATGTCGCCGCCGACCCAGTCGCCCGACCATCGTGAAGTACGCTCACCGGTATCCAGGGTGAAGCGCGCACGCACGCTCCAGACGTATTCGCTACTCGGAGCGAGTGGCTGGGTCATCCGATATTCGGTGGCCTCGATATTGTTTCTCTCGAGGATCATGCGCGCCGTGCTGCGCTGATCGTCGAGGCGATAAATACGCAGGTCGTAGCGTAGCGACGAAAGCTGACGGAGTTTTCCCTGGAAGTCCGCGTTCAATACCTTGTCACCGGGGAATTTTCGCCAGCGAAACTTCGGCTCTAGAGAGGTGGCGAGCGCTGCGCGTGCAGACCCTGCACGCCAGTATTGGTGTGCAGGCGGCTCTATCGGTTCGACGATGTAGTTGCGCCGGTTTCTACCGGCGCCCGTGATCGCGAAACCCGGCATCAACGGATATGCGAGCAGAACATCCTCGACGATCTGCTCGGCGATCTGCTCGAAGCCGATCTCCAGCGCGTGGCGCAGTGCCGCACCGCTCTGCGCACCCCATTCACGGAACAGTCGCTTGTCCGACACGAAGCTGTAACTTCGGTTATAGATCTCACGGGAATCCCGTAGGCGCAGGACACGCACCCGCGTGCGCACCGATACTGGTGTCGG
This sequence comes from Salibacteraceae bacterium, assembly GCA_964194585.1. Taxonomy (GTDB): domain Bacteria; phylum Pseudomonadota; class Gammaproteobacteria; order HK1; family HK1; genus JAABYT01. The sequence goes on from CAXMNG010000083.1 coordinate 1,979, forward strand.
CAAATTCGTAGTTGCGCCGCTGCGCCACGCTGGCAACAGCAACTCTTCGACCCCCACCTCGATGACGCTGTCGACGTTCTGGTCGAATCGCCATGAGTTGCCGCGTCGCACGACCTTATCTTCGGGCAGCGGCGGTGACTGTGGGGTGAGCGCTGGCGCGCCCGACTGCGCCGCCACCCGCACCATCCGATCCCGCAGGGCCTGGTGCGAGTAGAAGTCCTCGAGGACACTGCGGATGGCGAAGCTGCTGGCTTTCACGTTCTCCTCCGATTCCGACGACCACGCGCCCAGGCCTGCCCCGATGGCGGCGCACAGAGGAGAGATCATCAGGCCGATGGTGCCGCCCTGGGCGGCGCACTGCACGAACCACAGTCCGGCGCCCTGGTAGATGGCATCGTCGCCGCTCGGCGGCGCTTCGACGGTTCTGCCGGGGGTACGTGCCGGTACGGCGACGCCAACCTCGCCGAGGCCGACCCGCTGGGCCTCGGTGAGATAGTCGGGAGTGAAGCCGATGAGGGACTCGTAGAGGGCCGGATTGCCAGCGAAGTCGGCGCTGGCAGCCTTCGACTGCAGCGTGCTCATGGGGGCGAGCGGCAGGTCCATGCCGACGCCATCGTCCAGGCGCACGGCATCGCCCCTGCAGACAATGGACGCGTAGCAGCTCCGGGAGATGCCATAGCGGTGGCAGTTGACGCCGACAATGGCATTTGCGCCCAGATCCGCAGCTTCCAGCTTCATGTCGTAGATGGCTTCGTACTCCGTCACCACCTTGTGGGCCGGGTGATTGCGGGGTGCGCCGGAGAGATTGCAGGAAATCCCCTCGATACGGTCCAGTGTCTGGTATTCGTGCCGTGGCTGTTCGCCACCCATGTGAATCGCTACATGGTCGACGCTGGCAAATTCATGGGGCGAGAGCCCGTCTCGTCGCGGATCCGCGGCGCAACCGGCTGCCAGGGCGGCGACCACCAAGGCCGGCGCGAGTCGTGCCGGCCGCCTGTGGCTGCGGGGGCGAGTGCGTGCAGATTTCCCGGTGTGCATCGGTAGTCGGCGGAATGCTGAACAGGGAGCCAATTTAACCCTATTATGTAGTACGTCGAGACTGAGCTGAGGCAGCCGAGCGCCACACGTCCTTGAGAGACCAACAGAGCCAGTACGCCTTACCCATCGGATACCAGCTGCACTGGTTCCAGATCGAGAGCATTCTCGGTGTGGGCGGCTTCGGTATCACCTATCTCGCCCGCGACGGCAATCTCAAGCGCTCCGTTGCCATCAAGGAGTTTCTACCCTCGGATCTGTCGGTGCGCCGGGAGGACAGCACCGTGGAACCGATCTCGGAGGACGAATCCGAGACTTTTCGCTGGGGTCTCGACCGGTTCCTGAGTGAGGCACGCACCCTGGCGCGCTTCCAGCATCCCAATATCGTCGGGGTGCACAGCGTCTTCGAGGCCAACAACACTGCTTATATGGTCATGGAGTACGAGCAGGGGCGCAGCCTCGGCACGGTTCTGCGCGAGCCCGACAGCTGCCGCGAGGAAAATCTGCGCGCGCTGCTCATGCCGCTTCTCGATGGGCTGGAGCAGGTGCACGAGGCAGGATTCGTGCATCGCGATATCAAACCCAACAACCTGTTCGTGCGCGACGACGGCTCGCCCGTAGTGCTGGATTTCGGCTCCGCCCGGCAGGCGCTCGGCGTGGAAACGCGTACTCTGACCTCGCTGGTGACCCCCGGCTTTGCGCCTTTCGAGCAGTACAACGCCACTCGCGACGGCGACAAGCAGGGTCCGTGGACGGACATCTATGCGTTGGGCGCGACGCTCTACCGTGCCGTCACCGGCAAGGGCCCGGTGGACGCACTGACCCGCGCCGGCGCCATCCTGAAGGGTCACAAGGACGTTTTGGTGCCGGCGGCCATGGCGGCCGGTGACCGCTATTCGGCGAGTTTTCTGCATGCCATCGATAGGGCGCTCGCCTTTCAACCCGAGGCGCGCCCGCAGACCATCGCCGAGTGGCGCGTCATGTTCGACCAGAAGAATGACGACGGCCCCGCTGCGCTGGACTTTCCCATCGGCGCGGAAGACGAGGACAGGACGCTGGCGATCAACGCCGCCGGCGAGGAAGTGCCCTATCAAAAGACCGTGCGCCTCGGTGGGCAGCCGCCGGCGCCGCCGGGGCAACCGCCATCCGGCGGCGGCATCGACCCCGATGCCACCACCCGCAGGCCGGGAAAGTTCCGCACCGGGCGGTTGGCCGCCATGCTGATTGCCGGAATTGCGATTCCAGTCGCAGCCCTCTGGTGGTACCAGCAGCAGTCACTGCGACCGGACCTGTCCGAGGTGCAGGCGGTCCTCGACGACATACCTTGCGCGGCTTTGGTGGCAACGGCCAGCGACCGGACCGTAACCGTGAACGGCTTCGCGACACAAATCAGTGAGCTCGGCGGGGCAGAGCAGGCTGTCGCCGATCTGCCCGGTGTGGGCGACGTGGGCATGAAGGTCGCGACCGTTGACCGCAATTACTGCCGGTTATTGGAGTTCTACGCACCTTACTGGAAGGTCAACCGCATCCAGAAGCTCGGTACTGCCATCACCACACCGAAGCCAGACAATACTTTCGTCGACGGTGAGCCTCTACTGCTCGATGTGTCCGCGCCCCCTTATCGCAGCTACGTGTACGTGGATTATTATTTGCGCGACGGTTACATGGTTCATCTGCTGCCCAATCAGCGATTGGGGCCTGTGCGATTGGACGCCGGAGAGTGGCTGTCGCTCGGCGAGGGCGGCGAGTGGATCGTGTCACCGCCCTTCGGTCAGGAGATGATCGCTGTTCTCGCCTCACCGGTTCCGATGTTCGCCGACATTCGCCAGGGCCAGGAATCCGACGGTGACTATCTGGCGGCTATCAATGAACGCCTGCAGGCAGACAGCACCGGCACCGAAGGTCGGCCCGTAACGGCCGATTTCGTGTTCATTACGACAAAACCAAAGGGGCAATAGGTCGCCACGCGGTCTGCACGGCAATGCAGTTTTCCGTCGACTGTATCGATCTCGGTAACGAGGAAAGTGCGTCGATGCTCGACGAGCAGGTCGAGGACGCGCGCGCCTGGTTGGCCGCTGACGTCGATAGCGCCGAGTGTGTCGTGATGCTGGACGACGCGGCTCGGGACGAGTTGCTGCGGATGGCGCAGCAGATGCGGGAGGATCCCCTGCCGGTGTTGCTGCGCGAACCCGGACAGTTCGCCATGACGGCGTTGCGCGAATTCCTGGAGCGTGCGAAGGGTCTGCTCGACGGACCCCCGGGTATCGCCGTCATCGACCGGTTGCCCATGGATGCGGTGGGCGAACAGGACGCGGTGGCGATTTTCTGGGTGCTGGGAAAGCTCGTGGGACGACCCGTCGCGCAGAAGTGGGACGGCACCATGCTCTACGACGTCACGGACAAGGGGCAGGGCTACGTTTACGGTGTCCGTGGTTCCTACACCAATGTCGAGCTCCTGTTTCACACAGACAACGCGTTCGCGATAGCGCCTCCGGACGCTGTGACGTTACTGTGCATCCGTCCGGCGCTGGAAGGTGGAGTCAGCCGCTTTTGCAGTATTTATACTGTGCACAATCGCATGCTCGCGGCGCATCCTCGGGAGCTCGAACGTCTTTATCGATGCGTGTTATGGGATCGTCAGGCGGAGCACGCCCCGGGTGCGCCCAAGATCACCAAGGCGCCGGTGTTCGGCTACCATGGCGGGCAGCTGTCGGCGCGTTTGAACGTGAGTCTGATTCGAAAAGGCTACGAGGTTGCCGGTGTGGACATCGACAGCGAAACCCGCGACGCTCTGGCCGCGCTGGAGGCTGTCGCCGACCACTCGGATCTGTGGTTCGAGCTGCCCATCGAACGCGGTCAGCTGCAATTCCTCAACAACCGGAACATCGTGCACTATCGAAGCCGGTTCATCGACGACGAG
>CAXMNG010000084.1:0-5491 GCA_964194585.1 Salibacteraceae bacterium
GTGGATGCCTACCGGGGCGCAGGCAAGCCTGAGATTGTCACTACCGTCGAGCGCCTGATCGACCGCGCGGCGCTGGAAAGCGGTATCGACCGCGTGACGCTGCGCCGCATCAACGTGGTGGCGGCTTCCGCCATGCCCTACACGACGGCCTTCGGCCGCGTTTACGACTGTGGCGACTTCGAAGCAGTCATGGATGAAGCGCTGGCCCTGTCGGACTGGGCGGGGTTCGCCCAACGCCGGCGCGCCAGCGAAGCGCGTGGTGATAGAAGGGGCATCGGACTCGGCCTGTGGCTGCATACCACCGGCGGCAACCCCATGGAGGTGAGCCAGGTGGAACTCGCCGCCGACTGCGTCATCGTGCGCACCGGCACCCAGTCCGCCGGTCAGGGCCACGAGACGGCCTTTGCGCAGCTGGTGGCCGATAGACTACAGATCCCCCACGAGCGAGTGCGCGTGATTCAGGGTGATACCGATGCCATCGCTATGGGTGGCGGCACCGGTGGCTCCTCTTCCCTGCCCATCGGCGCCACCACCATCGATCGCGCCACCGGGCAGATGCTCGCGCTGGCCCGCGAGCTGGCCGCGGACATGCTCGAGACGGCGGTGCTGGACATGGAGTACGGTGACGGGCGCTTTACCGTCGCCGGCACCGATGTGTCGCTGGGGCTCTTCGATGTGGGCGCGCGGGGCGACACTGAGCAGACGCGCACGTGCATCGGCGAGAGCGCCTTCGAGGGTGAGCATTGCACCTACCCCAACGGCGCCTATGTGTGCGAGGTGTGCATCGACGCCGAGACCGGTCAGGTGCGCATCGAATCCTTCACCTGCGTCGACGATCTGGGGACGGTGCTGAATCCCGCCATCGCCACCGGCCAGGTCATCGGCGGTGTGGTCCAGGGGATCGGTCAGGCTCTGCTCGAGCGTACGGTCTATGATGCCGACAGTGCGCAACTGTTGTCGGGGTCGTTCATGGATTACGCGTTGCCCCGCGCGAATGACGTGCCGGCGTTCACGACCTTGCTGACCGGTCAGCCGAGCCGCAATAATCCGCTGGGCATGAAGGGCGCCGGCGAGGTGGGCCCCATCGGCGCGCCGGCGGCCGTGGCCAACGCCGTGGTGGACGCCCTGCGCGGACAGGACTTCGATATGCCGGCGACACCGGAACGCATCTGGCTGGCCATGGGCGGTGCCGGCGCTGAAAGGACCGACGGATCATGAGTAACGCGACCGACGCCGCCACGCGGCCATTTCGCTTCTTCGACAACCGCGAGAAGTACCTGATGTTCGTCACCACCTGTGGCGAGAAGTGGGCCATCGCGGAGCAGGTGGGTGCGGAGATGGCGCACATCGCGCCGCGGCCACCGGCATTGCGCCTGTTCGATGCGGGTACCGGCGACGGCACCGTGCTCGCGAGCTCGCTCAGGCGCTTGCACGAGGCCTTTCCCCATGTGCCGTTTCTGGTGGTGGGCAAGGAGATCAGCGTCGAAGATCTGCGCCTGACCCTGGAGAAGCTGCCGGACCGCTTTGCCGAGCACCCGCAGATGGTGGTCGTCATGACCAACATGCACTACTCCGAGGCCCCGGGCCTGTGCCCCAACAGCGAGGACAAGCGCGCGGCGCTCAACTGGCGCGAGGTGGCCCTCGACGGCAGCACCTCCCACGAGTTCGAGACCGGCATCAATGAATTGAGGCCGTTGCTCAAGGACTGGTGGCAGGTGCGCACCAGCGAGAAAACCGGTAATCCGCTCTACCAGCAGCCGTCGGTGCTGGTGCTCTACCGCGGCGATCAGAAATTCGTGCTGGACACGGTGATTCCGCGCCAGGGGGCCTGCGATCCGAGCTACGACCTGGTCATCGCCGCGCAACCCTACCGGGCGCGCCACCCGGTGGACACCAAGGTGCGCAGCGTGCTGGCACCCCTGGCGGGGGCGCTGGCGCCCGGCGGGCGCATGATCACCATTCAGGCGACGGGTCAGGATCCGGGCATGGAGATCATCCGCAAGGTGTGGCCCGACGAGGAGCCGTTCCAGTCCCCCGGGCCGATGTTGCTGGAGGCGTTGATGCCGCGACTCGCCGAAGCCTTTCCGGATCGGCGATACACGGGCGACGCTTCGCGCACCAACCTGTTCCGTTACGGCCTGCACGTGATGCCCACCGAGGTGCGCGAGCACATCGGCACCTCGACCTTGCTGGCGGCCTGGAACGCGGCGGTGTACGTGGCCCAGATCGACGATGGCCAGGTCACCGACGCCATGACCAGCGGCGCCTATCTGGACGCCACCGCCGAGGTACTGGCGCGCCACGGCGGGCTGTGGTTCATCGACGAGTCCTTCGTGGTGTCGCGGGAGCCGTAGTAGCTTTCAATGGGGTCAGACTCGATTGATTCGCAGCGCGAATCAATCGAGTCTGACCCCATTGAAAGCTGACCCCAATGAAAACGGGCAAGCTCGCTCCTGCAGGGTAAATCTATTAGAGTCTGGCGTTCCACCGGAAGGGAAAAAGAATGCTGAAATCACTGCTCATCGATCCTGAAAAATGCACCAGCTGCCTGCAGTGTGAGATGGCCTGCTCCTTCGAGCACGAGGGGGTTTTCAACCCGGCCCGATCGCGTATCAAGATTTTCGAGTTCGAGCACGGCCGGACCGCGATTCCTTATACCTGCACGCAATGCGCCGAGGCCTGGTGTCTGCATGCGTGCCCGGTGGAGGCCATCAGTCTCAATGTGCTGACCGGCGCCAAGGAAGTGGCCGACGACGTGTGTGTCGGGTGCAAGGTGTGCACCATCGCCTGCCCCTTCGGCACAATCAACTACAACCAGGACACCGGCAAGGTGATCAAGTGCGATCTCTGCGGCGGTGATCCCCAGTGCGCGGCGGCCTGTCCCACGGGTGCTATTACCTACGTCGATGCGGACTGGACCGGCTACGATCGCATGCGCGATTGGGCGCAGAAGACACACAATCAAGCATCGGCCTGATCAGGAGCACGCGCAATGAGTTGGCAGAAGAAAGTCCTGCGGGTCAACCTGAGCGACGGGACGTCGTCCGTCGAGCCACTCAATATGGAGTGGGCGAGCGCCTTCATCGGCGAACGGGGCCTCGCGTCGAAGTACCTGATGGAAAACATGGATCCGACAGTGGATGCCATGAGTCCGGAGAACGTTCTGATCTTCGCCACCGGACCGCTGACCGGCACCATGGCGTCCACCAGTGGACGTTACGTGGTGGTGACCAAGGGACCGCTCACCAATGCCATCGCCTGCTCGAATTCCGGCGGCAAGTTCGGCGCGGAGCTCAAGTTCGCCGGCTACGATCTGCTGATTCTGGAGGGCCGATCGCCCGAGCCCGTGTACCTGCACATCGTCAACGACACAGTCGAGATACTTCCCGCCGGCGAACTCTGGGGCGCCACCGTGTGGCAGACCGAAGAGCGGATCAAGGCGCGCCACCAGAACCCGTTGCTCAAGATCGCTTCCATCGGCGTAGCCGGCGAGCGCGGCGTGCGTTATGCGTGCGTGATCAACGATCTGCACCGTGCCGCCGGGCGTTCCGGGGTCGGCGCGGTGATGGGCTCGAAGAACCTGAAGGCGGTGGCGGTGCACGGCAGCGTCGGCGTGCGCGTCAAGGATCCGAAGCGCTTCATGCAGGTGGTGGTCGAGACCAAGGAGCTGCTGGCGAACAGCCGTGGGCGCGAGGCGCTCACCAAGCTCGGCACCAACGACATGATCGACACCATGCAGGAATTCGGCGGGCTGCCCACCAGGAATTTCGACCAGGTGCAGTTCGAAGGCGTCGACAAGATCAACGCAAGCGCGATGATGACGCCAAAGCCCGACGGTCACGTGAATCTCCTCACCAACAAGGCCTGCTTCGGGTGCACCATCGCCTGCGGGCGCATCGCCCACATCGACGAGACGCATTTCACCATCGTCAATCGCAAGGAGTACTGGCACGCATCCGGCGGCCTGGAGTACGAAACCGCCTACGCCTTCGGTCCACTGGTGGGCGTGGACGACATCGACGCGCTGACCTTCGCCGGCTACCTGATGAACGAGCACGGCATGGATCCGATCTCCTTCGGCGGCACCCTGGCCGCCGCCATGGAGCTCTATCAAATGGGTGTCATCACGCAAAAGGACACCGACGGCATCGCGCTGGATTTCGGCAATGCCGAAGCGCTCACGGTGATGGCGGAGAAAACCGGCAAGTACGAGGGCTTCGGTCAGATCCTCGGCCTCGGGTCGCGGCGCATGTGCGAGAAGTACGGGCACCCGGAGCTGTCCATGGCGGTCAAGGGACAGGAGTTCGCGGGCTACGACTCGCGGGCGCTTCAGGGCATGGGTCTCGGCTACGCCACCTCCAATCGCGGCGCCTGCCATCTCAAGCACGATGTGTTCGCCGAGGACATGGAAGATCAGAGCGGCAAAGGCAAGGCGGCGCCCACCAAGGAATCCCAGGATCGTGTCGCCATGATGGACTCCACCGGTCTGTGCCTGTTCGTCACGGCGGCCTGGGGTGTGGAAGAGTTCTGCAAGCAGCTCGATGCCGCCTGCGAGGGTGACTGGACCGAGGAGCGATTGCTGGAATCCGGTGAGCGCACCTGGAACCTCGAGCGGCAATACAATCTGGCCGCGGGGCTCACGAGTGCCGACGACACGCTGCCCAAGCGTCTGCTGGAAGTGCCGGCGCCCGGCGGCACCGCCAAGGGCAAGGTCTGCGAGCTCGATGTGATGCTGCCGGAGTACTACAAGCTCCGAGGTTGGACCAAGGACGGCGTACCGACAAAGGCAACGCTGGCGCGGTTGGGGCTGTAATCGTAGGTTGGGCTGAGCTTGCGAAGCCCAACAATCGATCGCCTGTTGGGCTTCGCAAGCTCAGCCCAACCTACGACACCGTGGTTTTGTAAAGCGCCGGGGTGATCCGATGAAGCACGTCATTATCGGTGCCGGCCCGGCCGGTGTCATTGCTGCCGAAACATTGCGCAAGGCCGACGCACAGGCGAGTGTCACCGTCATCGGCGACGAGCCCGAGCCTCCCTATTCACGCATGGCGATCCCTTACCTGCTCACCGGTGGTGTCGGCGAGGAGGGCACTTATCTGCGTCACGGCGCCGATCACTACGAGAAGCTTGCCGTGGATCTGCGCCGGAGCCGGGTGATGCGGGTACACGCCAGAGACGGGCGCGTCGAGCTCGAGAGCGGCGGACATCTGGACTACGATCGGTTGCTGATCGCATCGGGCTCCCACGCCGTGCGCCCACCGATCACGGGCATGGATCTCCCCGGTGTCGAGAACTGCTGGACCCTGGCCGACGCCCGGCGGATCGCCGAAGGCGCCCGCGAGGGCTCGCAGGTGGTGCTCATGGGGGCCGGCTTCATCGGCTGTATCGTTCTCGAGGCGCTGGCCAAGCGCGGCGTCGCGCTCACCGTCATCGAAATGGGCGAGCGCATGCTGCCGCGCATGATGGATGAGGTGGGCGGCGACATGATCGC
>CAXMNG010000085.1:0-10381 GCA_964194585.1 Salibacteraceae bacterium
GCTTTGAGCGCCGCAGAAGTTCGTGCGACGGCGGCAGATCAGCTTTCATCCCTGGACGTCAACGAGCTGCCCCAGCAACTGGTATTGAAGACCACCAACCCGATATTGCTCGCGTACAAATACGTGCATGCCGAGCCGCCCTATCGGCTTGCCTTGAAGATCACCCGCCACCGGGAGATCGACGTGCAGGTGGCGGCCATCGAAAAAGCGCATTACTCGACGTTGTACACCCGCGACGGCCTGGCGGTTAGCACCGCGCGTTTTTACGTGCGCAACAGCCGCAGGCAGTTTCTGCGCCTGGAGCTGCCGCCCGAGTCGCAGATCTGGTCGGTGTTCGTCGACGGCAAGGCGGAAAAGCCCGCCGAGGCAGAGGCGACCGACAACGGCTCGGCGGTACTCATCAAGATGATCAACTCCGCCACCGGCTTTCCCGTGGAGATCATCTACGCCACCCGAGTGGCTTCCATGGCGTTCATGGGCATCGTGCACGGACGCCTGCCGACGCCGGATATGGTCGTTACCCATACACGCTGGGACGTATACCTGCCTGTGGGGCCGAGCTACCGGAATCCCGACAGCACCCTCGACCCGGTGATCACCGGACGCGTCGTCAACGGCACACAAATGGGTGGCGAGGCGCTCGCCCGTGCCCAGACCACCAAGGGCGCCGCCATGGGAGAGCCGCTGCGCCTCAGCGTGCCCAGCCAGGGTATCCACTTCGCCTTCGAGAAGCTGTACGCGAACCAGTCGCCCCAGGCCGCGACCTTCTCACTGGGTTACGCATCGGCCGAGGGTAGTCGGCTGGCTTTGGCTCTGAGCCTGCTGGGCGTGGCGCTCCTGTGGCTCGCCATCGTCGCTATCGGCGGGCGCCGTGTACCCATGCCACGATCGGCGGCCCTGGCGGTGCTGGTGGCGGGCGTCGCGATGCTGCTGGCCGCCATCGGCTATCTGGGCGCCAGCCCCGCGCCGGCCGCCGCCCTGGCCCTGATCATCGCCGCAGGGCTCGGCATCTGGCTGGCCGTGCGGCGCCTGCTCGACTGGCGCATGGCCCGCGCAGGCGGCTAGCTCCGCAGCAGGGCGATCGGGACATCCCGATCGCCCTGCTACTCTCCCGTAGGGGCGAGCGCGGCTGCGATGTTAGAATCTCACCGCCATGACGCCCTTCAATCCCATCGTCAATCTATTCGGCACCTCGCCGGTGCGGCCGCTGCAGAAACACATGGCCAAGGTGGTGGAATGCGTGTCCCAGCTCGAGCCGCTGTTCGACGCAGTGCTCGCCGATGACCGGGCGGCCGTCAACGAGGTTCAGGAACGCATCGTTGCCCTGGAGCATGATGCCGACGATCTCAAGCACGATCTCCGCTTGCATCTGCCGCGCAGTCTGTTCCTGCCCGTGGAACGGCGCGACTTGCTGGAAGTTCTAACCATGCAGGACAACATCGCGAACCGCGCCAAGGACATCGCGGGACTCATTCGTGGCCGTCGGATGTCAATTCCCACCGACGTCGGGCCGCGTTTCAAGGATTTCGTGAAGCGCGGTATCGACGCCTGCCTGCAAGCCCAGAAAGCGGTTAACGAGCTCGACGAGCTCGTGGAGACTGGATTTCGCGGTGCAGAGGTGGCGCTGGTTCAGGATTTGATCAACGAGCTCGACCGAATCGAAACCGATACCGATACGATTCAAGTCGAGGTACGCGCCAAGGTATTTGCCATCGAGCGCGACCTTCCCCCCATCGACGCCATGTTCCTTTACCGCGTCATCGACTGGACCGGAGACATCGGTGACCGCGCCCAGCGCGTCGGAAGCCGCCTGCAACTGATGCTGGCACGTTAAATCAACGGTGGAGCACGGCACGCTCTACCTGATTCTGGCCGCTGCCTTCGGCCTGTTCATGGCCTGGGGCATCGGCGCCAACGACGTCGCCAATGCCATGGGCACATCGGTGGGTTCCCGGGCATTGAGCCTGCGCCAGGCCGTCGTCATCGCGGCGATATTCGAATTCCTGGGTGCTGTTCTTGCCGGCGGCCAGGTAACCGCCACCATCCGCAAGGGCATCATCGATCCCGGATTGCTGGCGGGCAATCCCGAGCTACTGGTGTTCGGCATGCTGGCGTCGTTGCTGGCGGCCGGTGTCTGGTTGATGGTCGCATCGTATTTCGGCTGGCCCGTATCGACGACCCACTCCATCGTCGGCGCAATCATCGGCTTCGCGGTGGTAGGGATCGGATTCGCCGCCGTGCAATGGGCGAAAGTCGGGTCTATCGTCGCGAGCTGGGTGGTGTCACCACTGCTCGCGGGGACGCTCGCCTACGCGTTGTTTCGCAGCCTGCAGCGGTTGATCTTCGATGCCGGAGATCCGTTTCGCGCCGCCAAGCGCTACGTGCCCATGTACATCTTCCTGGTCGGCTTCATCATCGCCCTGGTAACGGTGCTGAAGGGCCTCAAGCACGTCGGCCTGGAGCTGTCCCTCGCTCAAAGCTACGGGCTTGCTGCCGTTGTCGGACTCCTTGCCATGGCCATCGGCACGATTCTGATTCGACGCATCCGCCTGCAGGCAGACGCGGACCGCGACTTCCATTTCACCAACGTCGAGCGGGTGTTCGCCGTACTGATGGTCTTCACGGCCTGTGCCATGGCGTTCGCCCACGGCTCCAATGACGTCGCCAATGCCATCGGGCCGGTGGCCGCCATCGTCGGTGTGGTGCAGAGCGGCGGCGAAGTAGCGCAGAAATCGGCATTGCCGCTATGGGTCCTGGTAGTAGGGGCGGTCGGTATCATCGCAGGGCTTGCCACCTATGGATTTCGGGTCATGGCGGTAGTCGGTGAGCGCATCACCGAACTGACCCCCAGCCGCGGCTTTGCCGCGACGCTGGCGGCGGCCGCCACGGTAGTGGTGGCGTCGGGTACCGGCCTGCCCATCTCCACTACGCATACCCTGGTCGGCGCCGTGCTCGGTGTCGGCATGGCGCGCGGCATCGCCGCCATCAATATGCGTGTGGCGCAGAATATCTTCATGTCCTGGATCGTGACGCTACCGGCCGGCGCCATCCTGTCGATGGCGTTTTACTTCTTATTGAAGGGATTGCTGGGTTAGCCGAGCTTGATGGGCTGACCGTGGGGCGTATTGCGGGCGGCAACATCCCACTGCCTCTTGCGCGTGTCGAGCTCGGTTGCCGACGCCAGATCCTTCTCCGCCACCAGCTTCTCCAGAGCCGCGAGCCAGTGATGGTAGTAGGTATCGCCACGATCCGGATCGCCGTGCGCTTGCGCTGCCGCTATTTCCGCGGACAGATGCTCGGCCCATTCCTTCCAGCTGAAGTGGCCGGCACGGTGCAACTCCAGAGTCATGGCGAAGGCCTGCGCCTGCCAGGGTTCCACGAATACGGGGCCCTGGTCGTCCACCGGCAGGGCGGGCAACAGCGACAAATCCACGGACTGAGTCATGGGGCACCGTTTTTCATGCCGAATCCAGATAGTCGTCCCACAGATCCAGATAGATACGATCGTGCGCGGATGCGCCCGCTCCCCACAACTCTTGCGCTGCAAAGCACACGCTGTAGAGATGCTGCGGTTTCTTACCCTCACCCAGCGCATGTGCATCGGGAAATATGAAAATTCCGTAGTCACAACTGATAGTCCCGTGCCGTCCCCGCGCGTAGCGTGGCAAACGCGTGTGTCCGACGGGATGCAAGTTGCGTGTCAGCACCCGCTCTCCAGTTTTGAACTGGGGCGGAACGTCTTCCTCCACCCGCGCGCCACGACTGTGCCGTAACGCTTTATCGACATCTTCCGCTCTCAGTGCTTTCATTTTTCCTGCTCTTCGTCGAGCGCCAGCATACGCGCCGCGATCTCTTCTTCCGTAAGCAAGCCCTTCTCCACCAGCAATGTCTGCAGACCGTGCAGCCAATGCTCGTAGTAACTGGTATTCAAATACTCCGCCGGATGCATGCGCTCGCGCGCATAGCGCGACATGTCGATATTCCACTGGCCGAGAAATCCCGCTGCCACGGTGATGGCGAAGCAGCGCCGTTCCCACTCGGCATGAAACACGGGTTCGTCGTTTTCCGGGTCGATGGGGCCCAGACCATGCATGCCGCCGAGATCGTGTGCGCCGTTCATCGCTTCACGCCGCCTGCGAGCCGTCACCGTGGGATTTGGCGATGCCCACCCCGATCATCGAGTCACGGGTGACGAGCTCGGCGAGCGCCTCTTCGTCCATGCCTTCGGTGCCCACTGGCCGCTGCGGCAGCACCAGGTAGCGAATTTCCGCCGTGCTGTCCCAGATACGGATCTCGACATCGTCGTCCAGCTCGACACCGAACTCCCTGAGTACGCCGCGTGGATCCATGACTGCGCGCGCGCGATACGGCGCGGATTTGTACCACACGGGCGGTAGACCGAGGACCGCCCAGGGATAACAGGAGCACAGGGTGCACACCACCATGTTGTGCTGCCCGGGCGTATTCTCGACAACCACCATATGCTCGCTCTGACGGCCCATGAATCCGAATTCCGCGATTGCCGCGGTGGCGTCATCGAGCAGCCGTTGCCGGTACGCGTCATCCACCCAGGCCCGCGCCACCACCCGGGCGCCGTTGCGCGGACCAACCTTGGTTTCGTAAGTGTCGATGAGTATGTCCAGGGCTTTCGGATCCACAAGACCTTTTTCGGTCAGTAGTGATTCCAGTGCCTTGACCCGCAATACCGTATCCGGCAGCGGCGCGTCGTGATCGTGATGCTCACTCATGACTTGTCATCTCCAGTCACGGTGTCAGCGCAATGGCCGACACCTGGCGCCCGTAGTCCGATTCTCCACGATGCGTCGCACGACGATAGCTGAAAAAATCCTGCTCGTTTGTGTAGGTATCCACTTCCAGTCGCTGGACGCTCGCGACTCCCGCGGCCTCGATACGATAGGCCACATATTTTGATAGATCGAACATGAAATGCCCAGCCCGCTGCGAGCCACGGAAGTACGCACCGTTATCCGGGTCGGCGTCGACAAAGCGCTGGCGGAGCTCCGCGCCGACCTCGTAGGACTGCTGCTGAATACAGGGACCGATGCAGGCGACGACGCGCTCGGCCTGCGCACCCAACTCACCCATGGAGGCGACGGTGGCGTCGACGATGCCGGCCAGCGCCCCTTTCCAGCCCGCGTGAGCGGCCGCCACGACCTTAGCGACCATATCGGCGAACAGTACCGGAACACAATCGGCCGCCAGGGCACCAACCACGAGACCGGGCACATCGGTGACCAGGGCGTCGGCCCTGGGATAGCGGCCGGCGGGCAGGGCCTGGCGCAACGCAACGACCTGCGCGCTGTGAATTTGTGCAAGCGTATTCAGATCTTGTGATGCGCCAGCCGGGAAACCCAAAGCGTGCATCACCCGGGCGCGATTCTCCGTCACGTGGACGTCATCGTCGCCGGATCCCGGGCCACAGTTCAAGGACGCATAGATTCCACGGGAGACGCCACCCTGGCGGGTGAAAAAGCCGTGGTGCACGTCGCGGCTCTCGGAGAGGATGCTGCTGGTCAATCGTTCCACGGCGCACATCATGACACACGAGGGAGTGCCGTTCCTGCGTGGCATGGGCGGAGCATTCGTGGCATTCTTGCCACCCCGAAACACGGCCATTCCGCACCATCAGGAGATCGAACATGACCCAGGCCACTGCGCGACACATCCTCGTGGACACCGAGGAGCAGTGTCAGAATCTGAAGACCGAAATCGAGGGCGGCGCCGACTTCGGTGAACTGGCGGCGACTCACTCCAAGTGCCCGTCGGGGAAGAGCGGCGGCGATCTGGGCAGCTTCGGACCCGGACAGATGGTGAAAGAATTCGATCAGGTGGTTTTCCACGAACCCGTCGGCCAGGTGCACGGGCCGGTGAAGACCCAGTTCGGCTATCACCTGCTGGAGATCACCAGCCGCACCTAGTAGACAGAGGCCTGGCTATCTCCGATCGTCGTCCCGGTTACTCTCGTACGTCTCTTCTTCGACCCAGATTTTCGGTTTGCCGTCGACCATGGCGCCGTTGAGGAGATAACGGATTCCCGGCTGGGCTGTGAACGACACGCCGTCGTGGACAGGAGGCGTGTCGCTGGCCGCGCCGGAGATGGCGGAGAAGATGCCCAACCCCGAGATCAGCGAGCCTCCGGACACGCTTCTCACTTCGATTTTGACACCCAGATAGTGATCACCCGGCGTGATCTCGCGTATGTGCGCTTCGGGAACATTGACGACCTTGCCGTCGATGTTCTCGATGGTGAGATTCAAGCTGACGTCGTCGGCGCGGGGCACGATCTCGGCCATCTCTTCGCCCGCCCAAGCGGCCCCACCGCCGGCGCCCAGTACGGCCACGGCCAGCCAGGCAATCAAAGACCTTGCTGCGACCATGCCTTGAACATTAGCACGGGGCGCGCCGGGGAGGCGGTAAATTCGCGGCGACGAGCTACTCCAGCCGGGCCCGCACCTTGCCCGCCATGGCTTCCAGGCGCCGGTCACAAATGCCCAGGGCTGCCAGATGCGCGACGGTTTCGAAGAGATAATCACAGCATGGGCCCATGGGGCCGACGGCCGTCGCGATATGGCAGGCGATCTCGTCTTCGGGCAACCGCCCGGCGTAGCGGCTGTTGTCGCGGTTGATGACGAAGGTGATGGCGGGAAAGGATTCGCCGTGGCTGCGCGCCGACACCCAGGTGGGACGATAGGCGCCGGTGAACATCTCCCGCCGCCAGAGAATATCGAGCTCGCTCTCCACCACCTCCTCGGCGATACGGAACATGAGGCCGCTGCAGGCACCGCCGCGCTCCAGGCCCAGCACCAGGCCCGGGTTCCTGGCACTACCTCGCCCGAGTTGCGTCCACAGACAGAAGCGCCGATGGTAACCGTGTATGCGGGCGGTACGCTTTTCCACGAAGTGAAAGGCCGGGTTCCAGATGAGCGATCCGTAACCGAATACCCAGACGTCACCCCTGGCCGGCGCATCGCACAGTGTGGCGCGCAAAGATGCTTCGCGCTCGGCATCCGGCAGCACCAGACGACGCAGCTCGGAGTTGCGTAGGATGTACTCGCGGGCACTGCCGTCGAGGAGCGCCTCACGGGTGAGTACCGGTGCTTTCACGCTGGCCTCGAGCTGCCGCGCTGGTAGCGGACGACGCCACCGACGATGGTCATGTCCACGCGCACATCGCGGATCTCGTCGGCGGGGATAGTAAAGAAGTTCCGGTCCAGCACCGCCACGTCGGCGAGCTTTCCCGGCTCCAGCGATCCTTTGATCTTCTCTTCACGACCGGCGAACGCCCCCAACGTCGTGTATGCGCGCAGCGCCTCGGTGGCCGAAACGGCCTGGGAATCATCCAGTGACTGACCGCTGTCGGTCTTGCGATTCACCATCGACCACATGGCTGTGAAGGGGTTCGGTGAGCATACCCAGGCGTCGGAGTGGCCGGGTGCAGCGATACCGCGGTCGATGAGCGTACGGTGCGGCCACATCCAGCGCATGGCGTCGGCGCCGCGATTCGCGCGGTAAGCATCACCCAGCTCGTACATGAAGCCGGTGGCCGAGGAATCCACCACCTGCAAGCGCTCCAGGCGATCGAGAATCGCAGGCGTCACGTAACAGCAATGCTCCACGCGCATGCGGTGGTCCGAACGCGGGTGTTTCTCGAGCGCCGCCTCGATAACGTCCAGCGCAAAATCGATGCCGCGATCGCCCACCCCCTCCACCATGACCAGCAACCCCGCTTCGTGAGCCGCGCCGGCGCGCCGTTTCAGATCATCCAGCTCGTACAGAAGAACGCCGGTATTGTTCTCCACCTCGCCTGCTACCGGCGTACCCTGGTAGGGCTCGTAGTAGGCTGCCGTTCGGCCGCTGGTGGAGCAATCCGGGCACCACTCGACACCGATGATGCGCAGCCAGTCGTCGCCGAAGCCCGAACGAATACCGGCGCGCACGAAGGCTTCCGCGAGTCCCTCCTCCCGTCCGCTGATGATGATGCCGACCCGCAGCGGCAGGCGTCCCTGCTCGTGCAGTTGCTGATAGGCCTGGATGCCCACCGAGCCGGTGAGCGAGTTGTAGACCGTGGTGACGCCGTGGGAGAGAAAGGCGTCGAAGACCGGGCCCAACCCCTCGCCGACACTGCCGGGGGTATCGGCGGCGTGAATACGGTCGAGAAACAGATGGGTCGCCGTCTCACGCACGAGTCCGGTAAAGGCGCCACTTTCCGGGTGCCGGTCGAAACACCCGAACGGCGGGTCGGGCGCGTCGCCGGCGATTCCGCAAGCGGCGAATGCCGCGGAATTGACGAGGCCCAGATGCCCGTCGGTGCGCAGGATGAAAACCGGTCGGCCGCCCCCGGCCCGGTCGAGCTCCGCGAGTGTCGCGTAGCCACCGCTCTTGTTCTCGTTCAGCCGGTAGCCGAGAAACCACTCGCCGTCGGCCAGTCCGTCGCACACCGACTCGATGCGCGCGAGCAGCGACTCGCGGGCTTGAATGGTTGCTGGGCTCAGGTCCTGCCAGCGGGCAACCCGAGCCGCATAGGCGTCCGGATGGCAGTGGGAGTCGACGATGCCGGGAATGGCGGTACGTCCCTGGAGATCGATTACCCGTGTGTACGGCCCTTCGAGGGCCTCGAGGGCGCCGAACTCACCCATTGCGACAATCCGCCCGTCGCGCGCCGCCAATGCGGATACAAAACGTCCCGTCTCGTCGAGAGTCGCGATTCTGGCGTTCTTCAGTATCAGATCGGCGTGCAGTGCAGTCACGGGACGGTAACGATCAGATCTTCGGTTCCAAGCATGTCGCACGCTTCTGCAGCTTGCACAGATTGTAACTTCCGTACACCGCCCACAGCTTCATCATGTCCTGCACCTCACCCCAGGATGTAAAATGCGAAGCCTGCAGAAACTTGCCGCCGACACGATGGTCGACACCGGCTGCCAGCAGCTCGCCGCTGACCGCATCTTTCACCTTGAACTCTATCTCCGCTTCGCCGACGAATGCCGGCTTCCCCGTGATCACCTTGTCCAGTCCCGTCAGCACCAGGCCCACCGGGACCACCGTAGAGACCACGTCCAGCACCACATGGGATTCTTTGAGCTTGGTAAGCGCCACTTGGACCCGCAGTGTATCCGGCATCGGCGAAGTCACCATGTCGAGTCCCTGCTCTTCCAGGTCCTTGTAGATGACCTGGTAGAAGTAGTTCATCATCGCCTGCGCTTCGTGGGAGGAAACACCGTCGTGCCGGGATTCGTCGCCCCGCCACAGCATGACGGGATCGAGCAGAACTCTGTCGTAGGCGCCCCAATCCACGTGCGGCCGCAGGTACCTGCGCTCGGCCTGCTCGTCGTCACCTTTCAGGAGATCCGAGTAGTCGCCGAGAAATCCCGAATAGTGAACGTTGGGATCCCGGGTCGTGTCGGCACATCCGGCGATTAAGATTGCCAGTATTGTCGCAATCGAAATTCTTGCTCGTTTCATGGATTTCTCCTTTTCATCGAGTTGCCGTCTACGCAACAGCGTCCAATGCTGCCACAAATTTCTCTACTTCATCCAAAGTGTTGTAGTGCACCATGGAGAATCGCAACACACCCTGCGCCGGGTCGATGCCCAGGGCATCCACGCAACGATAGCCGTAAAAATGACCGTGCCCCACGCAAACGCCCTGCTCCGCCAACCGTGATGCAATGTCCGCGGGATCACGCCCCGCCACGGTAACCGAAAATGTTGCCGCCCTCATGCTTGGTTCACTGGTGTCGCGGCCGATGAGTCGTATGTCCGGACGACCGGAAAGATAATCGAGCACCCGTGCCATGAGCGAGGCTTCGTGCATCTGAAACAACTCGTAGACTTTGTGAAGGCGCGTTCTGAGATCGTTGTCCTCGGCACCGAAGTGATACGTGTAAAGAGCTTCGAGATAGTCGACGACGCCCGCCATGGACGCCGTGGATTCATAGCTGAGCCCGCCGGGGTGAAGCTTCTCGGGAATATTGCCTTCGTGGAAAAAGTGATTCTGATTGCTGGCCGCTTCGATGTGCTCGCGCTTCGCGTACATGACGCCGAGATGCGGTCCGTACATCTTGTAAACACTGAAGAGATAGAAGTCCGCGTCCAGAGCCTTCACGTCCGGCAGCTGATGGGCGACGGTGGCAACGCCGTCGACGCAAACCATCGCACCCACCGCGTGGGCTTTGGCGGTAATGGCCCGGACGTCGTTCACCGAGCCGACGATGTTCGACACGTGGGGAAAACAAACGAGCCGGGTACGCTCGCTGAGGAGCTCGTCGAGCTGCTCCAGGTCGAGATCACCGCTGCGCGCATCGATGCGCCACTCGCGGACTTCTACGCCCGAGTCCGCCAAGCGTCGCCAGGCACCGCC
>CAXMNG010000086.1:0-6873 GCA_964194585.1 Salibacteraceae bacterium
CGCGGAAGCGGCTACCGAAGTCGCGGAATACGCGACGCCGGAGCACGTGAGCGACGGCTTGATCGCCCGGGTCGAGCAGGCGGAACCGGCATCCGCCGAGGAGGCCGAGGCAATTGCTCCGACCTTGCCGCTCACGGTGCAGCCGGACTTGTCGGCGGACCCCAGCGATTACTCGGTGGTGGCCAACGACAGCATCGAGGTGCAGGCTGCGGAGACCCTGGGTCATTACGCGGATTGGCTGGAGCTGCGCGCCTGGCGGCTGCGGCAATTGAATGGCATGCGCTACAGGCAGCCGGTGGTTATCGGCCAACGCCTGTCTCTGGATTTTTCCCGGGTCAGCGCATCAGATTTCGAGCACCGGCGAGTCGCCTATCATCGCGCGTTGCAGGGATCGTTCTTCAAGAGCAATCGCATCGCGGGAACCAGCACCCACGTTATCCGGCAGGGGGAGTCCTTGTGGATTCTGGCGCGGCGCACCTACGAGATCCCCATCTGGCTGCTGCGCCAATACAATCCGGACTTGGATTTCGACGCCATCGATATCGGCGCAACCGTCACCGTTCCAAGGGTCGAAAGGCTAGACGAAGAGTCACCGGTCGCCAGGACCACCACCGCCAAGGCAAATTAGCCGGTCAACCGTCGGGCTTCGGTTCCGGCTATTGGATGCCCTTCTCGGTCTTGTGCTCCTCTATCGACTCCTTGAGATCGGTGTACTCGTTGCATCCGAGCCAGCAGTCATCGTCCAGCACCGCCAGTCGTTCCTCGGCCTTATCCAGTTGCCCGGTCTCCAGGTACAGCTCCCCGATATATTCGTTGGCGCCGCGGTGCTTCGGGTCGACGGTCAGCGCCTGTAGATAGTAGCCACGGGCCTGGTCGAAATCGCCGACCTTGCGATAGCCATAGCCCAGTAGATTCAGGACATCGGCATCGCCGGGATCTTTCTCGTGGAGCCGGGCGAGCTTGTTGATGGCAATGTCATAGTCGCCATCGTCCAGCGCCTTTCTTGCCAGGGAATATTCCGACGTCGGTGCGTCGTCGTCGTCGCCGCCGGCCGCACGGGCTTCACCCGTGGCGGAGAGGATCCCCGCAGCGAGCATTGTCACCATCGCCGGATAAGCGAACGTCCGCAGCCGCGTGGCAATTGCCATGGGAGCCTCCTCCTGAGTCATTTTTCGCCGGGTCTGCCATCAGTCGGACCGTGATGTAGCTTGGACCGGAAGTAACACGAAATGACTCCCCGCGGCTAGATCAGTTTTCTGACGCACTCGGCGATGGAATGCTACCGGAATGTAACGGACGCCGCGTGCTTTCAGTGGGGCGTGGGAGAGGCGTGAGGAAATCTTACGACTAAAGTTCCTGGTGGCGCACTTCCAGGGTGAAGTGCCCGTTGCTGCTGCCGGGCGGCGGGACCCGCAGCACGTAGTAGTGGGGGCTCTCCCAGCGATTCTTGCCGCAGCGAAGCTCCAGCTTCCAGGTGTACGCCCGTGGGTTCAGATTCCAGGTGACCTTCTTGTCCCTGAGATAGCTTTGATTCGTAATCAACGTAAGCCCGTCGGCCGCTTCGCGTCGTGCGACCATGGGCACCAGGGCCGTTTCTCCGTGCCGCAGAGTCATGGTATTGACGCTTGCCGTCGCATCCTGGGTCTTCCAGCTCATGTCGATGGGCGGCCCGGCGATGCCCGGCGTCACCAGGTGCACGGTGCAATGGGACAGCTTGAGCTTCTGCCAGGGACCCTGGACCCGAACATTGATAGGGACGTGCCACCAGGAGTAGTCGGCCTTGGTGGACTGCTGAATCGGTGAACCGAAAACGGGTCGCGGCGAAAACGAAGCCAATTCGCCGCAAGTTTGGGACAGCGACCGAAATCCCACGGTCAGATCGTCGAAGCGATCGCGAATCTCCAGTGTGCCAATCATATTGCGCCTTCCCGCCACCCGATTCAGAGATGGCGAAAGTCTGCCACGCAACTGAAAACCATTTTGCGATGACGGCCACAATTTGGGCGGTGGTTACAAAAGTTGCTGCGGCGGGGTCCGGACCAGCAACGGATCGCCTGGGAATTAGCCTCCTTTTTCGATTCTGGATCCGGCCACGCCCAACTGTCGCGCGACCTCACGCAGCCGATCGGGATAGTCGGTTATGATGCCGTCTACCCCCAGAACGATGAGTTCACGCATATCCGGCACCTCGTTGACGGTCCACACGACGACCCGCAACCCCAATGCCTTCGCCTCGTGCAGCTGCGCCCGGTCCAGCTCGCGAAAATAGGGCGACCAGATGGCGCCGCCGGCTTGCTCGACCATCCGGGGAATGGATCCGCCGAAATCATCCACGTCCATTCCGGCGGTCCATGGCGAGGCGCCGGGCCGCCCGGCCTGAACGTTATCCAGCCAGCGCTGCCGGGCGGTCAGATAGGCGGTTTCGATTTCCGGCGCCAGGGATTGCACATGCTGCAGGGTTCGCCAATCGAATGATTGCACCGTCACCCGGCCGGCGGCCCCCGCTGCGCGCACCTGATCCACCAGCTTGGCCGCAAACTCCTCCGGGGGCGGTGCCAGGTGCGGTTCCAGCGGGCTCAGCTTGGTCTCGAGATTCAAGCGTACCTGACCGTTAACGGCCGCCGGGGGAAGCAACAGAACCTGCGCCAGGGTAGGAATGCGTTCACCATCTACGGCGCGTTGCTGGGGAAAACGCCCTGCATATCTGGAATTCGGATCCAAGCGTCCCACATCGTATGCACTGAGTTGCTCCAGGGACAGACTGTTGATCGCCGGTCCAGGCGCCACCAGCCATTTCCCATCTCCACCACGGGTGAGAGCGGGATTCAATCTCGAATCGTGGCTGATGACCAGGTGGCCGTCCCTGCTGATGCCGACGTCCATTTCCAGGGTTGTCGCGCCCAGCGTCAGGGCCCGGGCAAAGCCGGCCAGGGTTGTTCTCCGGCATCAGGCCCCTGGCGCCCCGGTGGCCCTGCAGGTCGAAAGCATCCGCTGGGAAACTACTCATGAGCAGGCAGAGAACCGCCGCGGTTGCGCATAGTGCAGGTGTCCAGCCTTTTGCCCGGCCTTCTGAGCTATCTGCGGCGGCCCGCAACCGGTTCGTTCCCATATTGGGCTCGATGCACGTGGGATAGGGGAAGTCGAGGAAGTATCGATGGGGCCGCCACCCGATGTAAAGATGTTACGGGGGCCGGGCGACGCCGGCGGGCCCGGCCGGGTCTGCGATCAGCGGCTGCGACGCGCCTGGTGCGGTTCAGGGCCGGCATCCCGCGCCAGGGCCGCCCGGATCTTGTCGGTGAGCCGCCGGCGGCGGCGCTGGCGTTTCTTGCCCGTGACCTTGGAACGCGAGCGGCGGCTGGTTTGGTCTACTGCCTTGCGTGTGGACTTTTTGGAAGCCATGCATGGCCAATTCGACAGAATTGGCCCGCGACTTTAGGAATCCCGGTCCCCGGCGGTACCGGAACTGCCGAGCGCGCCCGCGAAATGGTCCACGAAATGAAGCCGATTCGAGTGGCGTGAGGTGCATGTTGTGGTCTCGGTCGTTGTGAAGGGCGGCCCTTCCACCTAGGATTAAGGGGTAGCGGAGACACCCCGGGACGTGACGGCGGAGATGGACGCGGAACTCTATTCGAGAATATTCTGCGCGCTGATTATTGCGCTCGTGGGCAGCCTCGTCTTCCTGGGCGCCGGATATGCGTGGATGGTAGTTGGCGCCAAGCTCCAAAGGCGAAACCCCTTCGCCGAGTATATTCTTCGCGAGGCCGGCCATCGGGTCAGGCAGAATCTGCAGAATCTCGACAAGCGCTACTATCTGTTTCTGTCCAGTCTGCTCGTTTACGGTTTGTTACTCGTTGTCGCGTTCGCGTTACAAAGAGAACCCTTGCCCTACGACGTGCAAGCATGGGGTTGGCTGGTGTTGTCGGCGCTGGTCATCGTCGCCAGCTTGGTTATTCCGTTCCAGGTCGTGAAGTTGAAACGGTCCAGGTCGCGACTCGCATTCCGACGCACCGCCAATATCGCCGTGGGGCATGCGCTGCAACGTATCGCCAGCAGGGGATATAACGTCTACCACGACGTGCGGGTGGGAAACCATGTTATCGACAATGTAGTCATCGGTGCGAAGGGCGCATACGCGGTGAACGTATTCGTGCTCGGCAAGCATCGCGCCAGGAATGGCACTGTACGACTGGATGACTCGAATCTGGTATTCGGCAAAGCTAGAACCAGCGCGCCGGTCGGTGTCTCCGTCAACCGCGTGAGCGGTCTCAGCAAGGAGTTGTCGAAGATCATCGGGCATCCGATCCGGGTGCGGTCCGTCATCGCGGTTCCGGGCTGGGACGTCGCCGCGACGGATTCTGACAAACACCTGCTCGTAAACGAAAAGAATTTGGTCATGCTGACCGGTTGGACGGATCCCGACACCTATCTCATGGACGACGACGTGAGACAGATCCATGATTATCTTGTGGTACGGTGCGTAAACGGTAAGCAGACGCCGAACTGATCATTCGAATCAGCCGGTCTCTATGCACGCAATAGTTCTGTCGCACATTCGTTCAGGAACGCCATGAAAGCTCGGTGCCGGCCTGGCGTCGCCACGCAGTGGCCCCATGGCGATTCGTAGGGACGCAGCTTGGCGTTCGGCATGTGGCGCGCCTCGAACGCGTTATCTTCCGGCGGGAAGTACAGATCCGTCGTACAGGGAATCAGGATCGCGCGGGCCTGAATGGCTTCGAGTGCGTTTACGAAGACACCGCAGTATCGGTCGTTGGCGCTGATGTCGCCGTGCTGCCACGTCCACAATTTCGCGAGCAAGTCGTTTGCGTCCCAGTGGAGATGGTCGCGTTCCCAGTCGGCCAGTAAGTCCTCGACTGTTTCAAAACCGAGCTCGCGATGGAGTTGCTCTCGAAAGAAGGTCTGCGAGAACGCCCAGCCCGCGTAGACTCGGCCGAATGCTTTCAGCCCGGCTTCCGGCGGCGAAGTGTAGTCTCCCCCGTTGAAGGCGCAATCGGCTTGCAAGGCCGCCTTTACGCCCTCCAGGAAAACGACGTTGTGGGGTGATGTCCTGGCAGAAGCACAAAACGGCATGATCGCTTCGACCATGTCGGGATACTGTGCCGCCCATTGATACGACTGGCAGCCCGCCATCGACCACCCCGCGACCAGCGCAATCCGTTCCACACCGAAGCGTTCGGTCAGCAGCCGGTGCTGGCAAGCGACGTTGTCGAACATGGTGATATCGGGAAATCTCGGTCCATCGAACGGTGTCGGTGTGTTGCTCGGTGACGACGATACGCCGTTGCCGAACAAGTTGACCGACACGATGAAATAGCGCTCTGGATCGAGTGCCGGAACGGTTCTCAGATAGCCTTCGTTGCGCTCGTGGGTTCCCGTATAGAAGGTGGGCAGGACGATGACGTTGTCCCGTGCGGCGCCGAGCGTGCCGTATGATTTGTACCCGAGCTTGGCGTTTCCGAGGACCGCGCCCGATTGAAGCGTTACGTCGCCAAGCTCGAACACCTCGAATCCTGGCGCCATGTCGATGCTCCTCCCCGGTGGATGGCCGACTGGTCGGCAATAGAATCGTCAATAGAGGCGCAGATACTCCTGCACCTCCCAGTCCGTCACCGCTTGGTGATAACGTTCCCATTCGTCGGCTTTGTACTTTAGATAGGAGTCGAGCATCACTTCGCCGAGCACCGATTTTGCCACTGGATCGTCCTTCAGGATCTCCACAGCTTCCAGCAGATTTCTCGGCAGGCGCTGACTTTCGGTGGCCTTGATCTCGTCTTCGGTCAACGCGTAGAGATCCTTGTTCAAGGGTGGTCCAGGATCGATCTGCTCCGTAATGCCTGCAACCGCAGCCGCTGACGTCATGGCGAGTGAGAGGTACGGGTTCATGCACATGTCAGCCGCACGATTCTCGATGCAGAAGCGGTTCTGCGGCAACCTCAGCATAGCCGAGCGATTGTTGTTTCCGTAGGTCATGTGGGTCGGTGCCCAGGTGACGGTGCCTCCCTCGAAGCCACCGACCCGCGGCACGAGCCCGTTGTATGAGTTGACGGTGGAGCAGGCAATGGCCGTCAACGCGCCACCATGGCGCAACAGCCCGCCCACCGCATGATAGGCGGTGTCGCTCCATCCACCACCTTCGGGATCTTGAAATAGATTGACACCCGGCGTGCCGACCGCCTGCATCGAGTAGTTGATGTGGGCTCCGGATCGCCAATCTCCAATCGTGGGTTTCGGCATGAAGGTAACGAACATACCGTGTTTCTTGGCGACTTCCTTGAGGATCATTCGCAGGAAAACCAACCGGTCCGCCATTTGCAGGATGTCGGTGTAGGTGAAGTCGAGCTCGAATTGGGAGTAGGCACCTTCGGCGACCACGTCCTTCAAGCCCCATCCCAGCTCTTCGAGGATGTCGATGAGATCGCCCAGATAGCCCATGGATTCCACCGAAAACTCCGCGTCATAGCCGAATGCCTGGCGTCGGGGGCGCAGACCCTCACCGGGGAACGGATCACTTTCGAAGGCTTTGACCGGTTGCCCATCGCGCCAACGCATGGTGATGAACTCGGGCTCGATGCCGGCGTAGCCCGTAAAGCCCACCGCGGCCGCTTCGCGAACGGCGCGCTTCAAGGCGTGTCGGGGGCAAAGATTGTAGGGCGCGTCCTCCCACCACAGGTCGGCGAACATCCAGGCGCACGAGCGGTCCCACGGGCAGATCACCAGGGTGTCGAGGTCAGGCACCGGGATTTGGTCGGAATCGGCGGGCCCCAGCTCTGGAACGAAGGACACGGAGTGGACGGCAAACTGGGGCCCCTTGCCGAGGCACAGCGCCTCGAAGTTGCTCAATGGAACCGGCTTGGT
>CAXMNG010000087.1:0-9505 GCA_964194585.1 Salibacteraceae bacterium
CGTGCCGCTGATCGCCGACGGCGGCGTGCGCTACTCCGGCGACATCGCCAAGGCCATGGCGGCGGGCGCCCACACTGTCATGATCGGCAGCTTGTTCGCCGGTACCGAGGAGTCTCCCGGGGACGTGGAGCTGTATCAGGGCCGTTCCTACAAGTCTTACCGGGGAATGGGATCCCTCGGCGCCATGTCACAGCAGCAGGGCTCCCGGGATCGCTACTTCCAGGGCGAAACGACGGACCTGGAGAAGCTGGTACCCGAGGGCATCGAAGGCCGCGTGCCCTACAAAGGCAGCCTTAGCGCGGTGATCCACCAGCTCACCGGGGGGTTGCGTGCCAGCATGGGTTACACCGGCAGCGCCACCCTTGCCGAGATGCGTGAAAACGCCAAGCTCGTGCGTGTCTCCCACGCGGGCATGCGCGAGAGCCACGTGCACGACGTGGCCATCACCAAGGAAGCGCCGAACTACCGGGCGGACTGATAGGGAAGCCATCGCCTTTGTCAGATCCCCAGCGCCAGGATATTCACGCGGATCGTATCCTGATCCTGGATTTCGGTTCCCAGTACACGCAGCTCATTGCACGCCGGGTGCGTGAGGCCCGCGTATATTCCGAAATCCGTGCCTTCGACATGGACGCGGATGCGCTCGCCGCATTTGCTCCCAAAGGCATCATTCTTTCCGGCGGTCCCGAGTCGGTATTCGAAGCAAGCCACGTGCGTGCTCCCGAGGCGGTCTTCGAGCTGGGGGTGCCGGTGCTCGGCATCTGTTACGGCATGCACACCATGGCCGAGCAGCTGGGCGGGCGTGTGGAGAGTTCAAATCATCGCGAGTTTGGCTATGCGCAGGTGCGCGCCCGCGGGCATTCGCGCTTGCTGAAGGACATCGAAGATCACACCAGCGAGGAAGGCTACGGGCTCCTGGACGTGTGGATGAGTCACGGCGACAGCGTTACCGACATGCCCGAGGGCTTCAAGCGCATCGCCTCCACCGACAACGCGCCGCTGGCGGGCATGGCCGACGAAGAGCGGCAGTTTTACGGCATTCAATTTCATCCCGAAGTCACGCATACGCATCAGGGCGCGCGTATTCTCTCGCGCTTCGTGCACGACATCTGCGGCTGTAGTGAGCTGTGGACGCCGCAGCAGATCATCGACGACAGCATCGAGCGCGTGCGCGCGCGGGTCGGAGACGACGAGGTGCTGCTGGGGTTGTCGGGAGGCGTCGATTCTTCGGTGGTGGCGGCGCTACTGCACCGCGCAATCGGCAATCGGCTCACCTGCATATTTGTCGACAACGGTCTGCTGCGGCTGGACGAAGCCGATCAGGTGATGGCCACCTTCGCCGAGCACCTGGGTGTCAAAGTGATTCGGGTGGATGCGCAAGAACGTTTCCTGGCGGCGCTTGCCGGGGTCGCCGATCCGGAGCAGAAGCGCAAGATCATCGGTAATTTATTCATCGAGATTTTCGAAGAACGGGCCACGGCACTCGACGACGTCCGCTGGCTCGCCCAGGGAACCATCTATCCGGACGTCATCGAGTCCGCCGCCGGCGCCACTGGCAAGGCCCACGTGATCAAGTCCCACCACAACGTGGCCGGTCTGCCGGAGCACATGAAGCTCGAGCTGGTCGAGCCGCTGAGGGAGCTGTTCAAGGACGAGGTACGCACCATCGGCGTGGAGCTCGGTCTGCCGTCGGAACTCGTCTACCGCCATCCGTTTCCGGGCCCGGGACTGGGCGTGCGCATCCTCGGTGAGGTGAAACAGGAATACGCCGAGGTGCTGCGGCGCGCCGATGCCATATTCATAGAAGAGCTGCGCGCGCAGAAACTTTACGATCGCGTCAGCCAGGCCTTTGCGGTCTATCTCCCGGTACGCTCCGTGGGCGTGATGGGAGATGCGCGCCGCTACGAGCACGTGATCGCCTTGCGCGCGGTGGAGACCATCGACTTCATGACCGCGCGCTGGGCCCATCTGCCTTACGAGTTTCTCGAGTTGGTATCCAATCGCATCATCAACGAGGTGCCGGGTATCTCTCGGGTCGCCTACGATGTGTCCAGCAAGCCGCCGGCGACCATCGAGTGGGAGTAGGGCATGACGGCTGACGCAGCCTGCGTCGCTGTTGACCTCGGGTGGATGCAACGCGCGCTGGCGCTGGCGGATAAAGCCGCCGCCGCGGGGGAAGTGCCGGTGGGAGCGGTGCTGGTTCGCGACGGCGAGGAGCTTGGCTCGGGGTGGAACGCACCGGTGGGCAGCAACGACCCCACCGCCCATGCCGAAGTCATGGCCCTGCGCGCCGCGGCCGCCGCGGCAGGTAATTACCGGCTCCCCGGCAGCACCCTGTATGCCACCATGGAGCCCTGCCCCATGTGCGCCGGCGCCATCGTGCAGGCGCGGGTCGCGCGGGTCGTGTATGGCGCCCGGGACGAACGCTGGGGCGCCGTCGAGAGTGTGTTCGACATTCTCGGCTCGCGACGGCTCAACCACCGCGTGGACTGCGAGGGCGGGCTGCTGGCAGAGGAATCCGCGCGCCGCCTGAAGGATTTCTTCGCGGCACGGCGCTGAATTTCAATGGGGTCAGACTCGATTGATTTCTGAAGACCAAATCCACGACCTGGCTGTACGCCTCGGTGAGGCGCTTCGCGCGCGCAAGCTCATGCTGGCGACCGCCGAGTCCTGCACCGGGGGTTGGGCTTCCATGGCGGTGACTGCCGTGGCCGGCAGCTCGGGCTGGTTCGAGCGCGGCTTCGTCACTTACTCGAATGCGGCCAAGCAGGACATGCTCGGGGTGAAGGCCGGGACGCTGGCGGCGCACGGTGCCGTCAGCGAAGCGGTGGTGAGAGAGATGGCGCAAGGCGCCGTCGCCAGGAGCGGCGCGCAGGCCAGCCTCGCCATCAGCGGAGTCGCGGGCCCCGGCGGCGGCACCGCGGCCAAGCCCGTGGGCCTGGTGTGCCTGGGATGGGCGCTGGAAGGTGGGGAGAGCCCCTCGCGTTGCCTGCAGTGCGAGGGTGATCGCGAGGATGTGCGGCGTCAGGCGGTAGCGCAGGCGCTGGCAGGCCTTCTGGAGCTGCTATCGGCGTCTCCCGGGAGCCCATGACGGCGGCGGCCCGCCAGCGCCTGTTCTTCGCCCTGTGGCCCGACGGCGACACGCAATCCGCGCTCGCGCAGCTGGCAAAAGCACGGCTCCGGTCCGGTAGCGGGCGCCTGATAGTCGCGCAGAACCTTCATATGACCCTGGCGTTTCTCGGCCCGGTGGACGCTGGCATGCGCAAGTGCGCTGAACGCGCGGCGGCGTCGCTGAGGGCACCCGCATTCGAGCTCGAATTTCGGCGTCTCGGCTACTGGCCGCGGCCGCGGGTGTTGTGGTCGGCTCCCGAGCGCACACCGGAGGGGCTCACGATGCTCGAATCCACGCTGCGCAACGCGCTCGCGGCATGCGGCCATGAGCCCGAATCCCGTCCGTTCCGGGCCCACATTACCCTGGCGCGAAAGGTGCGAGACCCGGTAGACGACACGACCCATGCGCCTCTTCGCTGGCCGGTATCCGATTTTCACCTGGTGGCGTCGCAAACCCTTGCCGACGGTGCCCGCTATCAACCCCTGGTGAGCTGGCCACTCGAGTAGGCTCCTATGCCGACATTCGCATCTATGGGATAATTCGCTATTGGCCGCAATCCGTATCCGCACACGAGGAGATACCGTGGACGACAACCGCAAAAAGGCACTGACAGCTGCGTTATCGCAGATCGAGCGACAGTTCGGTAAAGGCGCCATCATGCGCATGGGGGATTCCAGCGCGGTGCGCGACGTCGAGGTCGTATCCACCGGGTCGTTGCAGCTGGATGTGGCCCTGGGCATCGGTGGCCTGCCCCGCGGGCGCGTCGTCGAAATATACGGGCCGGAGGCCTCCGGTAAAACCACGCTGACCCTGGAAGTCATCGCCCAGGCGCAGAAGGCGGGCGGCACCGCCGCATTCATCGACGCTGAGCACGCCCTGGATCCCCAGTACGCGGAGAAGCTCGGCGTCGATGTGGACGAGTTACTGGTATCGCAGCCCGATACCGGCGAGCAGGCCCTGGAGATCGCCGACATGATCGTACGCTCCGGCGCCGTCGATGTGGTGGTGATCGACTCGGTGGCCGCGCTGGTGCCCAAAGCGGAGCTCGAAGGCGACATGGGCGACACCCACGTGGGGCTCCAGGCGCGCCTCATGTCCCAGGCGTTGCGCAAGCTCACCGCGAATATCAATCGCTCGAAAACGATGTTGATCTTCATCAACCAGATACGCATGAAGATCGGCGTGATGTTCGGCAGTCCCGAGACCACTACCGGCGGCAACGCGCTCAAGTTCTACTCGTCGGTGCGTCTGGACATCCGCCGTATCGGCGCGATAAAGCGCGGAGACGAGGTAGTGGGCAACGAGACCCGGGTGAAAGTGGTGAAGAACAAATTGGCGCCGCCGTTCAAGAAGGTCGAGTTCGACATTCTCTACGGTGAGGGTATATCCCGCGAGGGCGAGCTCATCGATCTGGGCGTGCAGCACGGCCTGGTGGACAAGGCCGGCGCCTGGTACAGCTATAAGGGCGACCGTATCGGCCAGGGCCGCGACAATGTGCGCGAGTTCCTCAAGCAGAATCCGGATACAGCCGCGGAAATCGATGGCGCACTGCGCGACAAGCTTCTGGCTCGAACGCCGGCGGCACGAGATGCCGAGGAAGTGGAAGCGGCGGAGGAAGCGGAGGCCTGAACAAAGTAAGCCAGGCGATCCGCGACAAGGCGACGGGGTTACTGGCGCGCCGCGAGCACTCTCGCACCGAGCTCGGTCGCAAGCTTACTCAACGAGGATTCTCCGAGGTGCTCATCGGCGAGGCGCTGGACGCGCTCGAGGCCGAGGATCTTCTGTCCGACCTGCGATTCACAGAGAATTACGTGCTCCACCGAACCGCGCGAGGGCAGGGCCCGCTGAAGATTCGCTATGAGCTGAGAGAGCGAGGCGTGAGCGACGATCTGGCGACGCAGTTCATCGACGCCGACCGGCAGTGCTGGTGCGAGCGTGCACTCGCCGTCCGGCGCAAGCGCTTCGGTACGGAACGGCCCGAGGACATGCGCGAACGATCGCGCCAGACGCGCTTTCTCGAACAACGTGGTTTCGAGCACGAGCACATTCGTTTCGCTCTGGGTGAATAGCTGACATGACCAGCACCAACGAACTTCGCCGGATATTTCTCGAGTACTTTCGAGACCGCGGTCACGAGATCGTGCCGAGCAGCTCGCTGGTGCCGGCCAAGGATCCGAGCTTGCTGTTCACCAACGCCGGGATGGTGCAGTTCAAGGATGTTTTCCTGGGAACGGACAAACGTCCCTACGACCGTGCGACCACGGCACAACGGTGTGTGCGCGCGGGCGGCAAGCATAACGATCTGGAAAACGTCGGCTACACGGCGCGTCACCACACCTTTTTCGAGATGCTCGGTAACTTCAGCTTCGGCGATTACTTCAAGCCCGAGGCCATCGCGTTCTGCTGGGAGCTGATGACCGAGAAGTTCGCGTTTCCCGCCGAGCGTCTGTGGGTCACCGTTTACGAGGAAGACGACGAGGCTGCGGATATCTGGCTCAAGGAGATCGGTGTACACCCGAGCCGCTTTTCCCGTTGCGGGATGAAGGACAACTTCTGGTCCATGGGAGATACCGGTCCATGTGGCCCCTGTTCCGAGGTCTTCTACGATCACGGTCCGGAGATTGCCGGCGGTCCCCCGGGCAGCCCCGACGAGGACGGCGATCGCTACATCGAGCTGTGGAATCTGGTGTTCATGCAGTTCAATCGTGACGCCGGGGGTGAGATGACACCGCTGCCGAAGCCTTCCGTGGATACTGGTCTGGGCATCGAGCGGCTGGCCGCCGTCGTTCAGGGAGTGCACAGCAACTACGAGATCGATCTCTTTCGTTCCCTCATCGAGGCGGCCGCGGAGGTCACCGGCGCCAGCAACCTCGACGACAAATCCCTGCGCGTCATCGCCGATCACATTCGCGCCTGCGCCTTTCTGGTGGCAGATGGCGTGGTGCCGTCCAACGAGGGACGCGGCTATGTGCTGCGGCGCATCGTGCGTCGTGCGATTCGCCACGGCCACAAGCTGGGCATGAAAGATCCCTTCTTCCACCGCCTGGTGTTGCCCCTGGAAAAGGAAATGGGGGCGGCGTATCCGGAACTCGGCGAAAGGCGCGAGTTGATAGAGCGGGTGCTCGCCCAGGAAGAGGATCGTTTTGCCGAGACTCTGGATCAGGGTATTCGGTTGCTGGATCAGGCCATCGAGAATCTCAGTGGTGAGCGCATTCCCGGTGAGACCCTGTTCAAGCTCTACGACACCTACGGATTTCCGGTGGATTTGACCGCCGACGTCGCCCGTGAGCGGGGCTTGAGCGTGGACATCGAGGGTTTCGAGACGCATATGGACGCACAGCGTCAACGGGCCCGTGACGCGAGCGTTTTCGGAGCCGTCGCGGGCGCGCGCCTGGAGCTGTCCGGCAAGTCCACATTTTCCGGGTACGATGGCTTGAGTGGAGAGGCCGAGGTATTGGCGCTGGTGTGCGACGGTGAGCCGGTGGAGAGTCTGCAACCGGAAGACCAGGGGATCGTGGTGCTCGATCGTACGCCTTTTTACAGCGAAGCAGGCGGGCAGATCGGAGATCGCGGCGCGCTCAGGAACGAGCGAGCGCGATTCGAGGTGCGTGACACCCAGCGCCACGGCGACGTGGCCGCTCACATTGGCGTGCTCACGGACGGTGAGCTGCGCATCGGCGATCATCTAGCGGCAGAGGTAGACGCCCACACGCGGCGCGCCATCGCACGCAATCATTCGGCCACACACGTGCTGCACGCGGCATTGCGCGCTCGGCTCGGCGATCATGTGCAGCAGAAAGGCTCGCTGGTGGCCGTCGATCGCCTGCGTTTCGACTTCTCGCACTTCGAACCGCTGAGCACCGAACAGCTGCTGGCCGTCGAGCGCCAGGTGAACGACTGGATATTGGCTAATGATGCGACCCTGACCCGGGTCATGCCCCTGGCCGAGGCAATGCAGAGCGGCGCGGTCGCGCTGTTCGGCGAGAAGTACGAAGACCCGGTACGCGTCTTGTCCATAGGTGATTTCTCCACCGAGCTGTGCGGTGGTACCCATGTCCAGCGCGCCGGCGATATCGGGCTCTTCAAGCTGACCTCCGAGACCGGCATCGCCGCCGGCGTTCGCCGGGTCGAAGCGGTGACGGGGGAGCGCGCCCTCGACTGGTTGGCCGATGCCGAGGGCAAGCTCAACGCCGTGGCGGAGCTGGTAAAGGCGGATAGCGAGGCGATAGTGGAGAAGGTCGGTCAGGTGGTGTCCCACAGCCGCGTACTCGAGAAGGATCTGGAGCGTTTGAAATCACGCCTGGCGGCCTCACAGGGAGAAGACCTGGCGGCCCAGGCCATCGACGTCAACGGCCTCAAGGTGCTGGCCGCGCGCCTCGACGGCGTCGATGTAAAAGGATTGCGCGCCACCGTGGACCAGCTGAAAAACAAGCTGGGCTCGGCAGCCGTGGTGCTGGCCACGGTGGACGGCGAAAAGGTCAATCTGGTGGCCGGAGTCACGGCGGACTACACAGATCGCATCGAGGCGGGGCCACTGGCGAATTTCGTCGCCCAGCAGGTGGGTGGCCGCGGCGGTGGCCGTCCCGACATGGCCCAGGCCGGTGGCAATGATCCGGATCGCCTGGAGCAGGCCATCAAGGCAGTGCCGAACTGGATCCGTGAACGTCTCGGCGGTTGAGGCCGCCCGATTCCCGATGTTGTCATGGCGCTGATCGTACAGAAATACGGTGGCACCTCGGTGGGCGATCTGGAGCGCATCGAGTGCGTCGCCGATCGGGTGAAAGCAACCCGCGAGGCGGGTAACGACGTGGTGGTCGTGCTCTCCGCCATGGGAGGGGAGACCGACCGGCTGCTGGAGATGGCACGCCAGGTGAGCGGCGATCCGGCCAGGCGCGAACTCGACGTGCTGCTTTCCACCGGCGAGCAGGTAAGCATCGCGCTTCTCTGCATGAGCCTGGCAGCCAAAGGGTGCGCCGCGCGATCCTTCACCGGCGGCCAGGCACGTATCCGCACCGACACCAGCCACACCAAGGCACGCATCCAGGGCATCGACGTCGATGCGCTGAGCGACGTGCTGGCGCAATCCCATGTGGCGGTGGTGGCTGGATTCCAGGGGGTCGACGAGGCCGGCAACATCACGACTCTGGGACGCGGCGGATCGGACACCACGGCGGTCGCGCTGGCTGCGGCGCTGGAGGCCCGGGAATGCCAGATCTATACGGATGTAGACGGCGTCTACACGTCCGATCCGCGAGTCGTGCCGGAAGCGCGCCGCCTGGACACGATTACCTTCGAAGAGATGCTGGAGCTTGCCAGCCTCGGTGCCCGGGTCCTGCAGATCCGTGCCGTGGAGTTCGCCAGCAAGTACAACGTGACACTGCGTGTTCTATCTTCCTTCGAGGAAGGTAAGGGCACTCTCATTACTTCCGAGGACGCAACCATGGAACAGCCGCTGATCGCCGGTGTGGCATTCAACCAGGATGAGGCCAAGCTCACCGTCAAGGGGGTCCCGGATCGTCCGGGAATCGCTGCGGCCCTGCTTGGCCCCATCGCCGAGGCCAATATCGACGTGGACATGATCGTCCAGAATGTCTCGGAAGACGGCACCACGGACGTCACTTTCACGGTTCACCGCAACGAGTACGAGGCGGCATTTGAGTTACTCGAGCGGTATTCCCGGGACATGGACGCCAGAGAAGTGACCGGGGACGAGCGGATTGCTAAGATTTCACTCGTTGGGGTCGGGATGCGGTCCCATGCCGGCATCGCCAGCCGGATGTTCGAGACGCTCGCTGCCGAGGGTATCAATATCCAAATGATCTCCACCTCTGAAATCAAGATTTCCGTGGTGGTGGATGAGAAGTATCTGGAGCTGGGCGTCCGGGCACTGCACGCGGCTTTCGGGCTCAGCGAAGAGCCTTCGCCGGATAAGGCGATTAAGTCCTAAAGGTCTTGTTCAAAAAGAACGATAATAGGCTCAGACGTTCGAATTCGGCCGAGCGCGGTTGGCGCCCCCCGGGAGGATGGGTGGGACGTGATGGTCGAGGAGAAACGACATGTTGATTCTGACGCGCAGAGTGGGCGAATCGCTGATGATCGGGGACAACGTCGTCGTGACGGTGCTGGGCGTGAAAGGCAACCAGGTCCGCATCGGCGTCAACGCTCCGAAAGAAATCGCCGTCCACCGGGAAGAGATCTACGAAAAAATTCAGGCGGAAAAGTCCAACGATGATCCCCCGGCGCCGGGCGAGCAGGAAGCGTGAATTGCCCGAAAATCTCCGGTATGCTTGCCGGCCTCCGCGGAGAGATGGCCGAGCGGCTGAAGGCGCTCCCCTGCTAAGGGAGTATGGGTTAATAGCCCATCGAGGGTTCGAATCCCTCTCTCTCCGCCAT
>CAXMNG010000088.1:0-19366 GCA_964194585.1 Salibacteraceae bacterium
AAGCTTCGTCGCTGTCCTGGTCTTCTTCGCTCAACAGCGCATCCAGGGCGTCCAGACGTTCCTGCCAGAAGCCTGAGTAGAAGCTCAGCCAGTCATGGGCCGGGGCCAGGGGTTGCGGATTCAAGCGACAATGGTGCTCGCGGCCACGCACCTGCCTGGTCACCAGCCGGGCCCGCTCGAGCACCTTCAGGTGCTTGGAGACTGCCGGTAGGCTGATGTCGAAGGGCCGGGAAATTTCGCTCACCGTTTTCGGTCCCCGGGCCAGCGCGCCGATGATGGCGCGTCGGGTGGGATCGGCGAGGGCGCGGAAGACGCCGTCCAGATCAGGCACAGGATAGTTAACCATGTGGTGAAATATAATGCGGCGCTGCTGGAAAGTCAACCAGTTGGTTAACTGAATTGCCGGCGCTTGTCAGCGACTGATGCGGGACAGGGTTGCGTT
Organism: Salibacteraceae bacterium; assembly: GCA_964194585.1. GTDB lineage: Bacteria > Pseudomonadota > Gammaproteobacteria > HK1 > HK1 > JAABYT01. The sequence continues at coordinate 443 of CAXMNG010000088.1, forward strand.
GGTCAAGTTAACCAGGTCGCGGGGATCGAGGGCGATCTCCAGGCCGCGCCGTCCCCCGCTCACATATATTTCCCCGTGAGTGAGTGCTGACTCATCGATCACCGTCGTCAGCCGCCGGCGCTGCCCCAGGGGGCTGATGCCGCCGATAACATAACCGGTGGCGCGCTCCGCCACTTGCCTGTCCGCCATGACGGCCTTCTTGGTGCCGGTGGCGTTGGCCAGGGCTTTGAGATCCAGCTGGGTATTCACGGGGATCACGGCGACCGCCAGGTCTCCTGTGGCGAGACTGGCGACCAGGGTCTTGAACACCTTGGATGAATCGACCCCCAGTGCCGCGGCCGCTTCGAGCCCGAAGGACTGCGCGGCCGGGTCGTGCCGATACTCCAGCACCTGGCAGGTGATGCCTGCCCGTCGGGCGGCAAGCACCGCCGGGGTCATGGCTCTCTCGCGGCAACGGCGTCGCTTACCACTCCCCGGTGTTCGGCATCGAAGCCCATGGCTCCTCTGCCGGCAGCGATTCTCCGTTCGACTGCAGCAGCTCAACGGAAATATTGTCTGGAGTGCGGATGAACGCCATGCGGCCGTCCCGGGGCGGCCGGTTGATGGTGACGCCCTGATCCATGAGCCGCTGACAGACCTCGTAGATGTTGTCGACGGCAAAAGCCAGGTGACCGAAGTTCCGCCCACCCGTGTATTCCTCCGGGTCCCAGTTATAGGTCAGCTCGATTACCGGCGCCTTGACCGACCTGGCAGTCTCCTCGTCGCCGGTTGCGGCCAGAAAGACATTCGTGAAGCGACCCTTTTCGCTGTCGTAACGGCTGACCTCGAACATGCCGAGCTTGTTACAGAAGAAGTCCAGGGTTTCATCCAGGTTGCTGACGCGAACCATCGAATGTAGATATTTCATGCATGTACTCCAGACGGGTAACGAGGAATATTCAATGGCAATCAGCGCGAACCGGATGAGGATGCCACGGCAATTCCGTGCATTCCCCACACGCCCATATTTCTCGCGCGCGCAATTCGCTCCAGCACCTGATACTCGAAGGGGCCACCCGGCAGGGCCACGGCCCAGCCACGTTCGATGAGATAGGCGCTCAAATCCACTCCCTTGTTCCGGCACAGTGCCGTCATGCTGCCATCCCGGAGTTTCCGCACCCGTTGGCAGTGAACGAAGCCGCGGATCTTGAAATCCAAGGCAAGCGCCGCGTTGGAGCCGCATTTCACTGGCCGCAAGTTGGGACGGCAGGTACGTCCCGCCGGGGGAATGTAAATACCGTACAGGCGCACCAGCCGTGACCCCACCATGAGTGTGGCGTCCGGGCGCACCTTGGCGTAGCTGACCAGCGCGGCGGATGCCGCCGGGACGGCGAGCCATGCCACGGCCACCAGCAGAAAGCTGACAATTACGCGGACGCAGTACGATGGGATCATTCGTGTTGCCTGCTCAACCGGGGTGGGCCACAGTCTACGCCCGCGCCGCCGCCCCCGAAAGCGACCGCCCGCGACTTGCGTTACCATTGGACATGGCGGACCCGTGTTGATTCCATGAAAGTACAATTCCGTTGTCCTCCGGAGCTGACCGACATTCTGCCGCGGCCCTTTGCGGCGAAACGCGGTATCCCGGATTGGCTCAAACGCATGCCGGCCACCGCTCCCTGCACCGATCTGGATGGCGAGATCCGCACCGTCAAGCAGTGTCCCCCGTTCGTCGACGCCATGGGCTTCGGCTTCATCGTGCCCCTGGCGACGGACATTCACGTGAATCGCGGCAGCTTCGAGTGGGACTGGGAGCTCGGTCCCTCCAGCCTCGGCCGTTACACGCGCTCGCCGTTGACGTTTCACCTGGGGGAGCAGCTGGCCGGCGCGCCCTTCGCCGATTCGGAGTGTGCCGCCATCAAGTTCACCAATTACTGGACCATCGAGACGCCCCCGGGCTACGCCCTGCTGGTTACCCATCCCTTCAACCGCGAGGAGCTGCCTTTTCGCACACTGACCGGCCTCGTCGACACCGACCGGTATAAGGATGGCTGCATACAGTTCCCGGCCTTGTGGCGGGATCCGGATTTCGTCGGCGTGCTCGAGCGCGGCCTGCCAATAGCGCAATGCGTGGCGGTGCCCCGTGATGCCCTGACATTGGAGTTCGGCGAGCTCGCAGGCGACGCGGCGCGCGATTTCATTCGCACCCTGGATGCCGTGAATGCGGCACCGGGAGCCTACCGACGGCACTTTCGCGTCCCCAAACCGGGATCGGAATGAGGATTCAGCCGAGCAGAACGCGGCGAAGCTCGGTGGTCTTTACCCAGAAACGTCCTCTGGCCGCGCTTGTCAGCTTTTTCACCACGGCGTAATAACAGGACCGGTCGCGTGCGAGCAGGCGCCGGTAGTGGGTCAGTGCTTCGTCCACGCGGCCGAGCTCCTGCAGGCAGGCGCCGAGTTCCAGGGTCGCTTGTGTATCTTCGGGGGCCAGCGCCAGGCATTGCTCGAGCTGTTCCGCGGCATCGGCGAAACAGCAATGGTCCATGTCCATGTCGGCAATGGCTCGGCGGGCCTCGATGTCTTTCGGATCGGCGGTCAGCAGATCGTCGAAGCAGGCGCGGGCCGCGTCATTTTGTCCCAGCTCGCGCAACACCACACCCAGCTGCTGACGGGCAGCCCGAAAATCGGGTGTTTGCTCCAGCGCCGCGCGCAAGAACCGAGCGGCTTCGTCCCACTGGTCACGGCGCCCCAGAATCAGCGCCAGGTTGTACTGCGCCGGCGGAAAGGGGGGTCGCGCCCGGGCGGCGCGCCGGTAGGCTTCGGCGGCATCCGGCTCGCGGCCCGCATGCTCCAGCGCTGTCCCCAGATCGTTGTGAATTTCGGCTTTGTCGGGCTCGAGCGCGAGTGCCCGCTGGAAGCTCTCCACCGCGCCCACCGCATTCCCCAGCTTCAGAGTCAAGTTCGCGAGCTGATAGTGGGCGAGCGCATCACCGGGCGTGGATTCCAGGTAGCGCGTGAAAACCTGCGCCGCGCCTTTCAAATCGCCGCCGCGGGCGAGACGGCGGGCGCGCTCGGGGCTGTCTTCAGACATGGAGGCGAGAATGATACGCGAAATTGAAAGGGGACGGACTAATCTGTCCCCTTTTGGTTTCCGAGGCGCCTCTCGTAGACCTCGATGAGGCGCGTGTACAGTGCCACCTTTCCGTCGTCGCGCCCCTTCAGATCGGCAAGGGTGCTGCGTGCGCCATCACGGTCTCCGAGTTGGAGTTGGTACCCGATGGCGAGCAATCCCGGCTCGAGCCAGGTTGGCTGCAGCTGCGCTGCCACCAGCGCATGTTCCACCGCTTCACGCTCGCGACCAACGAGCGCGAGCAGCCTGGCCGTGTAAACGCGCAATGCCCAGTTCCTGTCGTTCAGCCCAGCGCCCTTCGTGGCGCTCACGTGAGCGTGAACGACATCGGCAATGCGAGCGAGATCCACATTGGGGCAATTCCCCTGCTCCGCGTTCTCCACCAACCGTCGCAGTGCGTTGTCCGTGTACACCGTGTCTGTGGCGTGTGCCTGCGTCTCGAGCGCGGTGTAGTGACGCACGTCGACCGGGCGATCCGAGCCGCAGTAGCCACTCAGCCGGTGCAGTGCAATGGCATAGCTCTCCCGTTCTCCGTAGAGCTCGACAGCCCGATCCAGATATTCGAATGCCTTGTCCAGCTCATTCCGGCCGAGATACAGACCCGCGAGACCCGTATGCACCCGCGCCGAGTCCGGGTGTGTTCGCGCCGCAGCGAGCAGGATCGTTTCGTGGCTCTGCCAGTTGAGAACCCGGGCCATCGTTATAGCACCATGGGTTAGGGCCAGGACGGCCACCACGGCGACGAAGCTCCTCTTCCAGCGTGTTCGTTGCGTTAAACGTCCGGCCACCACGCCCAGGGACAGGAACACGCCGATGCTCGGTAGATAGTTGCGATGTTCGAAATAAAGTTCCAGGGGCACGACCGTCGACTCGAGCAAATGCGCGGCGAGAAAAAAGACCGGTCCGAACATAATCGGGGCCCAAGCGCTGGCGCGCAGATACCAGGCCAAGATCAGTAACGCGAACCACAGGGCGATGGCGAGGACGGTGGACGGCGGATCCAGCAAGCCCCGGGACACGACGAAATCATCGTGAAACAATCCCAGCGGTGAGCCGCCGGGAATCATGAGCAGATTGACACCGTAGTCGAAGAGAATACGCGCTTCGGTGATCAGACGTTCGTAGGCGGAGAAGTCCCGCCCCTGATAGGTCCCGAACACCTTACCGGGGTCTATGGCCAGCGCGATGGCGGCCCCTGCCGCGGGTACGACCACGAGCAGGGCCAGTAAGCCGTGAACCAGGCGGCGGTCGGCCTGGTCCTGCGGGCGCTGGAAGAAACTGAACTCGACGACCACGGCCAACAGCGGAAGTAGCGCGCCGTTCTGTTTGCTGAGGGCTGCAAGCGGCCAGAATAGAATGAAGCAGAGACCCATCAGACCGATACCGAGTCGTCTGCGCACCGGCAGCTGTTGTCGTCCGCAGACGTAGCAGAGCAGGCCCGCGAGCACGAACAACGCCGCGAGCTGTGCCATGCGCTGCACGATATAGAGCACCGTGCTCACCAGCATCGGCGCCAGCAGCCACAGGGCCGCAACCAGCAGCGCGAGCCACCAACGCTGTGGGGCGACTCCGGCCAGGGGCTCCGCAAGCAGGCGTCCCGCCAGCCAGAAGAGCAGCGCGCCACACAGCAGGTGGATCATCAGGTTCGTGTACTTCAGCGACCATACTTCGCCGGCGCTCGTGAGCCAGTTGGCGACGAAGCTCAGCATCGCGATCGGCCGTCCGAGAATTCCGAATTCACCCACGACTTCATGCCAGGCAAGCGCCCCGGACTGCATATCAATCAAAGACTCCAGATTACCGAGATCGTCCAGCAGCAGCGGTCCCGCGAGACCCGGCCAGTAAACGGCCGCCGTGAGCATGAGCAATCCCCACAGAAGCACGCCCGGCAGCCAGAACGCCGTCGCTCGAACGCTCATGGTTGCCCAGCCCCGGGCCTGCTCCCGGGAAAGTCACTCATGGCTTGCGCCACGTGGGAGCGGATGCCCATACTTCTCCCCCCGGTAGGACGGCCCTCGGATTAACCACGGCCGTCGCACGGAGCTGGAGGAGCAATGGCCGACAGACTGACCGGAAAGCGGGCGTTGGTGACTGCAGCTGCGCAGGGGATTGGCCGTGCCACGGCGCGGGCCTTCGCCGCCGAAGGTGCGCAGGTTTTCGCGACCGACGTGAACGGGGACAAGCTCGGAGAATTGAACGGCGTGCCCGGTGTCAGTACCTGCCTTCTCGATGTCACCGACAACGATGCCGTGCTCGCCGTCGCCGCCGATCTCGGCGCCATGGACATCCTGTTCAATTGCGCCGGATTCGTCCATCACGGCAGTATCCTCGAGTGCGGCGAAAATGATTGGGATTTTTCATTCGGCCTCAACGTGAAAAGTATGTATTTCACGATTCGGGCTTTTCTTCCAGCTATGCTCGACGCCGGCGGCGGCTCGATCATCAACATGTCCTCGGTAGCGTCCTCCATCAAGGGGATCGCGCATCGTTGTGTTTACGGCGCGAGCAAAGCCGCCGTTATCGGACTTACCAAGGCCGTGGCTGCCGACTACATCGATCGCGGCATCCGTTGTAACGCCATCTGCCCGGGTACCGTCGATAGCCCTTCCCTGCAGGCACGCATCGACGCATTCGATGATCCAGTCGCCGCTCGCCGCGCATTCATCGCGCGCCAGCCCCTCGGCAGACTCGGCACGGCAGAGGAAATTGCTACGATGGCAGTATATCTTGCGAGTGACGAGTCGGCCTTCACCACCGGCACCGATATGGTGGTGGATGGCGGTGTGACCCTGTAAAGCGGTCATGCCCTAGCAGTGTAGATTAGATGAGGACATAACGAGCGTGGACAGGCCCAAGTATATTTTTCTCAATGATGAAATCGTGCCCTGGGAGGAAGCGAAGGTGCACGTGTCTACGGTCGCATTCAAATTCGGCACCGCCGTATTCGAGGGACTACGGGGTTACTGGAACGAGCAACAGAAGCAGATGTATCTGTTCCAGATGGACGCGCACATGCACCGGTTGGAGTTTTCCCAGAAGTTCATGCGCTTCGATCAGATTTTCGACGCCGCCTATGTCACGGAGAAGACTATCGAGTTGCTGCGGGCCAACGAATTTCGCACCACCGTGCACTCCATGACGACGGTATTCGTGGAAGGATTCGGCGGTCCGACGGTTTGTGGACCCGTAGGACTCGCGATCACCGCGGCCGCGCGCGGGGGACCGGGGTTGCTGGAAAAGGGTTGCACGGCCCAGGTCAGTTCCTGGCAGCGCGTCGCGGACAATGCCATGCCCATGCGTGTGAAGTGCAACGCCAACTATCAAAATGGCCGTCTGGCCGGGCTACAGGCGAAAGCCGACGGTTACGATACGGCGATTCTCTTGAACACTCGAGGCAGAGTGGCCGAAGGGCCTGGTATGTGTTTCTTCATGCTGCGCGATGGGGTCGTTAGCACGCCCCACACTTCCAGCGACATACTGGAGAGCATCACGCGATCCACGGTGCTCGAGCTGCTCCGGGAAGCCGGAATCGAGACCCGGGAGCGCGATATCGACCGCAGTGAGCTCGCGGCGGCGGAAGAGGCCTTTTTCTGCGGCACCGCTTGGGAAATCACGCCGGTAGTCGCAATCGACAAGCTGAAAGTGGGTGCCGGCGAAGTGGGTCCAGTCGTGCGCGAGCTGCAGGACCGATTTTTCAGTATCGCCAGAGGCGAGACGGGCGACCATCCGGAGTGGCGAACCCCGGTGTACGAGGCCAGCTAGAATCGGCTAAATCGACCAGCCTGTCGACTCGGCTATTTTCAGCATCCGGATTTCATAGATAACGAGTAGCGAGTAGACCGCGAACAGCGCGTAGATAAGCCGATCAACGCGAAGCCTGGTGAATAGACATTGATTCGAGTATACGGCCAAGCACACTAGCCCAATTCCGGTAACCAGTGCCTTCACGCCGGCGAAAAGACGCACATCCTCGGCGATAAGAAAATTCATGAACGGGTTCGCCTCTTTGGCAACTCCGAAATCCAGCAGAGTGAGTGTCAGTACGGCGTCGATGCCGCTCAGCACGTAGGTTGCGACGATGAAGAAGAACAAGCTGGGATGGTACCAGTCGAGAACTGCGTGCGTTCTGTGACTATCGATGGTGCGTCTTACGCTTTTACGCCTTCCACGGTAACCCCACCGCCAATCGGCAAGAAGTGGATGCCGCTTGCGGCGATCGACGTGGGTGCGCATGTTGTCAAGCGCCAGCTCGCGCTCTGCAGGCGACGTTTCACGTGTATCAGCCGGCGAGCCGAGTATACGTGAGCGGATGGCGATGCTGACCACTGGATCGATCCCGAGGCTCCTGAGAGACACGCAGCGTAGGGTTTCTTTTCCCAGAATGGGACGGTCAGGTCAAAAAATCTTCCTTCCTGAAGGAGGAAGCCGATTCCCAGGAGGTTCAGCGGCGCATGAGAAAGTCTCTTTCGGCCTTCAGTTCCTTCAAGCGCGCGTCCAGCTTGGAGCTCTGATAAAAATCTCCATCCGGCTCATTGCTCGCGAGTTGCAATTGGTGTATCGCGCCGTTCAGTTCGCCAGTTCGATAGTAGTACTCTGCCAACGCCATGCGGCTGTTCATTACCTTGCCGGTCAACCTGAACGCCTCGGCCTCGAGTCGATAGAGTGCCGCGTCCTTGGCGTAGAGACGCGAATAGTCGTCCAACATCACCAGCGCCCTATCCGCCTTACCGGTACGCAGCAATGCATCTACATAACCGCGCACCACTTGTCTGCTGTCAGGGAATAATCCGTAGGCGTTATGGTAAGTTACCAGTGCCTGCTCGGGGTTTTCGGACACGAGCTGCTGCTTGGCAAGTGCCACCCGGAATCGGACGCGTTCCGGGTGGGCCGCTATGAGCTTGCGTAGCTCCTCGCTCGCCCTTTCGGTCTTCCCCAATCTGGCGAGCACCAGTGCGCGGCCGTAGAGAGCCGGGCTGCGCTCACCCATCTTCTCCTCTCTCAGTTCTTCCTCGTAAGTGGCCAGCAGGCGCGCGGGGTTATCGGTCGTCATGACGCGTAGCTTTGCTCTCGTCAGTCCATAGCTGATGCTGTCGGTGAATTGCTTGTAGGGATATTGCTCGGCGCGGCCACGGCTGTCGGCTATACGTGACGTTGTTACAGGGTGAGTGGATAGAAACTCCGGCGGACGACTGTAGTAACGCGATGCGGTGTCCAGCTTCTCGAAAAATGTCGGCATGGCGCGTGGGTCGTAACCCGCCTTGGCCAGCATGCCGATACCGACTCGGTCAGCCTCTTTTTCATTTGTCCGGGTGAAGTTGAGCTGTGTTTGCGCACCTGCGGCAGAAGCGCCGACTATTGCCGCCTGCCCGGCTTGACTGTTCTGTGTCCCAATCAGTATGCCTGCAATCACTGCCAACAGCGTGGCGTATTGAGTGCCTTCGGCGGCCGCGATCGCGCGCGCGATGTGGCGCTGGGTGACGTGCGCGATTTCGTGGGCCATTACCGAAGCAAGCTCGCTCTCGGAATCGGTGTTCGTGATCAATCCGGAGTGGACGCCGATATAGCCGCCGGGAAGAGCGAAAGCGTTGATGGTAGGGTCAGCGATGACGAAAAAGTGAAAATCCGTCGTGCCCTCGCTGGCACCAGATACCAGGCTGTAGCCGAGATTCTGAATATAATCTTCGATTTCCGGATCGTTGACGACAGGGAGCTGGGCGCGGATTTGACGCATGAGATAATCGCCGATCTCACGCTCGTCGGCTGGGGACAAGGTGGCGCTCGCGGAGTCGCCGAAATCCGGCAGTTGATTTTGTCCAACGGCGGCAAACGGCAGCGCCGCGCACAGGGCACCGATGGCGAGCGCGCGCTGGACGCACGGCCAGAATCGGTGGCCGTCTCGTCCATGCCTGCCTGAGGCTCTGTGATCGGTCTGTGCCGGGGCTGCTGTCACGAACTCGAAACCTCTGGACTCAACACCATTGCCAGATATGGAATATCGAGGAGAATTTGCACTGATACAAGGGCGCTCGTTAGGATCCCTGCAGCTACCCTGCAATATACAGTATCGACAAGGCCGGGGACCGGCCTGAAGAGGGCCTCATGAGCACGGTGAAAAATGCCTTTTATGCGCAGTCCGGCGGTGTCACCGCCGTAATCAATGCCACCGCGGCAGCCGTCATCGAGACGGCGCGCCGGCACCCCGACGCCATTGCCAGGGTGTATGCGGGCCGCAACGGAATCATCGGGGCCTTGACCGAGGATCTCATCGACACCAGCCTGGAAAGCGACGAGGCCATTGCGGCGCTGCGTCACACACCGGCGGGTGCCTTTGGGTCCTGTCGTTACAAGCTGAAGGGTCTGGAAGAGAACCGCGCTCAGTACGAGCGCCTGATCGAAGTCTTCAAGGCTCACGACATCGGCTACTTCTTCTACAATGGTGGCGGTGATTCCGCCGATACGACCTACAAGGTGTCTCAGATCGGCGATACTCACGGCTATCCTATCGTTTGCGTCGGCATTCCCAAAACCGTGGACAATGATCTACCGATCACGGATAACTGCCCAGGCTTCGGATCCGTCGCCAAGTACGTGGCAGTGTCCATTCGTGAAGCCGCTTTCGATGTCGCCTCCATGGCGCTTACGTCGACAAAAGTATTCGTGCTCGAAGTGATGGGCAGGCATGCAGGTTGGATAGCCGCTGCCGGTGGGTTGGCTTCGGAGCGCGCAGGCGATGCGCCCCAGGTGATTCTGTTTCCGGAGATCTCATTCGACGAACAGCGTTTTCTCGCCAGAGTAAAAGAGTCGGTCGATGCGAACGGCTACTGTGCCATCGTGGTCTCGGAGGGCGTGCGCAACGCGGAAGGTAAGTTTCTTTCTGAAACCGGCACCAGGGATGCTTTCGGTCATGCGCAACTCGGTGGTGTCGCTCCCATGATCGCCCAGTTGGTTAAAGGTCGACTGGGTTACAAGTATCATTGGGCGGTGGCCGACTATCTGCAGCGAGCGGCCAGGCACATCGCGTCCGCAACCGACGTGGAGCACGCCTATGCGCTGGGGCGCGCCGCCGTGGAGCTGGCGGTGCACGGGAAGAACGCGGTTATGCCCATCATCGTGCGCACATCCGACGATCCTTACCAATGGGAGGTCGGCACCGCGAAACTCGAAGATGTCGCCAACGTTGAAAAGAAAATGCCCCGGGAGTACATCAGCGATGACGGCTTCGGAATCACCGAAGCCTGTCGCCGCTACCTGCTGCCGCTTATCCAGGGCGAGGACTATCCGCCTTACAAGAACGGATTACCCGACTACGTGACGCTGCGTAACGAACCGGTGGCGAAGAAGCTGAATACCGAGTTCGAGTTGTAGCCCGGGCTTGCGACGATCAGCCCAAGATCGGCGCGATGACCAGACTGACGATGGCCATCACGTTGATGAGAATGTTCATGGACGGTCCGGAAGTGTCCTTGAAGGGATCGCCAACCGTGTCGCCAACCACGGTCGCCGTGTGGGTTTCGGATCCTTTGCCGCCGTGATGACCCTTTTCCACGTACTTCTTGGCGTTGTCCCACGCGCCGCCGGCGTTGGCCATGGTCAGCGCCAGCAGCACGCAGCCGAGTAGGGCGCCGGCCAGTAGCCCGCCAAGGGCCTCCGGTCCCAGGCCCAGGCCCACGATCCAGGGGGCCGCCACCGCCACCACGCCCGGCGGCACCATTTTCTTCAGGGCCGCGGTGGTCGCGATGTCGATGCAGCGCGCCGTGTCCGGCTTGGCCTTTCCTTCCAGCAGGCCGGGGATTTCACGAAACTGACGCCGGATCTCGTTGATCATGTCGAAAGCTGCATCCCCCACCGCCTCCATGGTCATGGCGCCGATCAGAAACGGCAGGATGCCGCCCATGAGCAGGCCGATGAGCACCATGGGGTCGGTGAGTTCAAGGGAAAAGCCCGGAATGCGCGAAGTCACGGTCTCGACGAACGCCGTGATGATCGCGAGTGCCGCGAGCGCCGCGGCACCGATGGCGAAGCCCTTGCCGATGGCGGCGGTGGTGTTGCCGAGCTCATCCAGGGAATCGGTGATGGCGCGGGTCTCCGGCCCCAGGCCGGCCATCTCGGCGATGCCGCCGGCGTTGTCCGCCACGGGCCCGTAAGCATCGATGGCCATGGTGATGCCGACGGTGGCGAGCATGCCGACGGCGGCAATACCGACACCGTAAAGCCCGACCAGCTGGGTGGAGACGGCGATGATCATGCAGATGGTCAGCAACGGAATGGCCACCGACTTCATGCCGATAGCGAGCCCGGCGATGATCACCGTCGCTGCACCCGTTTCGCCCTGCTTGGCGATGTGGCGCACCGGGCCGCCGGCGGTGTAGTACTCGGTAACCAGCCCTATGATGATGCCGCCGAAGGCGCCGGCGATCACCGCGCCCCAGACTGCGGCGGCAACGCCGGTGGCGACGATGACCAGCAAGGAAAGAACGATAAACGCGACGGTGGCGCCGATGGTGCCGATACGCAGTGCCACTTCCGGGCTCTTGGCGGAGAAATGGCGCACCAGGAAGATGCCGATAATGGAGCACACCAATCCCAGCGAGGCCAGCGCCAGGGGTAGGAACATGAGGGCCTGCCGCTCACCGAGGGGATCGATGATATCCGCCGCCATGGTGGACGCTATGGCAATCGTCGCGATCATGGCGCCGCAATAGGACTCGAAGATGTCCGAGCCCATTCCCGCCACGTCGCCGACATTGTCGCCCACGTTGTCGGCGATGACGCCGGGGTTGCGGGGATCGTCCTCGGGAATGCCGGCCTCCAGCTTACCCACCAGATCCGCGCCGATGTCGGCGCTCTTGGTGAAGATGCCACCACCGACACGGGAAAACAGTGCCACGCTGGAGGCTCCCATGCCGAAACCGTGGATGGTGTGGGCGGTCTCCGGGTCGCCGCCGAAGAACAGGTACAGGGTGCCGAGCCCGAGCAGCCCGAGAGATGCCACCGCCAGGCCCATGATGGAGCCACCGAAGAAAGCCACGGTCAGGGCCTCGGCCGGTCCCTTGGTGTGGGCGGCCGTGGTGGTGCGCACGTTGGCGCGTGTGGCGGTGTTCATGCCGATGTAGCCGGCGCCGGCGGAAGTCAGCGCACCAACCAGGAAGGCCATGGCCGTGCCTATGCCCAGACCCGGAGCGAACAGCAGGACCAGGAACAGCACCAGGGCGAACCAGAACAGCATCTGGTACTCGCGGCGCATGAAGACCATGGCGCCGAGATGGATCTCCTCGCCGATCTCCACGACCTTGGGATCGCCTTCGGGATACTCCCGAACTTTCTGGTAGATGAAATACGCGACGATCAGGCCGATGACCCCGAATATCACCGGCACGAGGGCGTTCAAACTCATTTTTGTCTCCCGGTCGGCCCCTGCGAAGCCGCCGAACTATAGAGGATATCGCCATCTTCCTCAATCTTCGCCGCTGCTATACTGCGCCGGGACTCGACGCACAGGAACGAGCATGCCTCTGAATCTCGTCACGCCCGGCCACGATGTGCCCAACGACATCAACGTCATTATCGAGATCCCCTTCCACAGCGATCCCGTCAAATACGAGGTAGATAAGGACACCGGCGCGGTATTCGTCGACCGTTTCATGGGCACCGCCATGCACTATCCCTGCAATTACGGCTACGTGCCCCACACCCTCAGCGAGGATGGTGATCCCGCCGACGTGCTGGTGATTACTCCCTACCCGCTCATCAGCGGCTCCGTGATTCGCTGCCGTCCGGTGGGCATGCTGAGCATGACCGACGATGGTGGGCCCGATGCGAAAATTCTCGACGTGCCCATCGATCCACTCACGGACCTCTACCGGGGCGTGAGCTCCTTTCGTGACCTGCCCGAATCGCTGCTCGCCCAGATCGCGCACTTCTTCGAGCACTACAAGGATCTGGAAGCAGGCAAATGGGTGAAGGTCGACGGGTGGTCGGGATCCGAGGAGGCCAGGGCCGAGCTTCTCGCCTGTGTAGCGCGTTTCCAGGCAGAGCCGGAGAAACCACAATTCTGAACGTCCGCTTCCCTGCAGAGTGAACACTGCCAGCTTCTCCAACCATCACCCGGACTCCTACTACGCAGCCAGCGCCAACCCTCACCCGCGTCATTCCGATCTCGTTGGGGAGGTGGAAGCCGATGTGTGTGTGGTGGGCGGTGGCTTTACCGGCGTGTCGGCAGCACTGCACTTGGCGGAGCGTGGCTACCAGGTCGTGCTGGTGGAGGCGGCACGCATCGGCTGGGGCGCGTCGGGTCGCAATGGCGGGCAACTCGGCACCGGATTGCGCAAGGATGTCATCGAGCTCGAGCCAAGGCTGGGGCGCGATCGCACCCGGGTGCTCTGGGACATGGCTGCAGAGGCCATGGAGATAATTTCCCAACGCATCCATCGCCACGCAATCCGATGCGACTACAGGCGCGGCAATCTTCTGGCCGCGACGCGCGAGCGATTTCTTCCGGAACTTGCCGCGGAGGCAGAGCTCGTGTCGACGCACTACGGCTATCAAGGCTACCGCCTGCTCGACCAGACGCAGATGCGCGAGGTGGTGGCCAGCGAACAATATTGCGGGGGCCGGATGGATTCCGGCGGTGGCCATCTGCACCCTCTGAACTTCGTTCTCGGCATGGCGGAGGCAGCGCTGGCGGCGGGGGTCCACATTTACGAGAATTCGCTGGTGGAGCGCGTGGATTGGACCTCCACACCGTTGGTCAAAACCCCTCGCGGCCAGGTGCGCAGTCGCTACGTGCTGCTTTGTGGCAATGCCTATCTCGGAGACGTTGAGCCGCGCATCAGCAACAAGATCATGCCCATCGCCAATCACGTGCTGGCCACGGAACCCCTCGGCGAGGAGCGTGCCCGTGAACTGATTCGCGACGACTGCTGCGTGTGTGCTACGAAGTTTGTGGTCGACTACTATCGATTTTCGGCCGATCATCGCTTGCTGTTCGGCGGTGGCGAGACCTATTCGTTCGAGGAGCCGGCGAACATCAAAGAATTCGTCAGGCGTTACATGATCGATGTATTTCCGCAGCTCCAGGATGCACGCATCGACTACGCCTGGAGCGGATTGCTGGCGGTCACCAGGGATCGATTGCCGCACTTTGGACGCTTGGGTAGCACGGGTTTCTTCGTTCAGGGTTTCTCGGGTTCTGGCGTCGTGCTGACCCAGCTGGCCGGCCGCCTCATGGCGGAGGCCGTGGCCGGCAGCGCCGAGCGGTTCGATGTGTTCGCGGATCTGCAGCACAGGAGCTTCCCGGGCGGCCCATTGCTGCGAAAACCGCTGTTGGTCGCGGGGATGTTGTATTACGCTTTGAAAGATCGCCTGTAGGTTGGGCTGAGCAAAGCGAAGCCCAACATTCCGGCCGGCATGTTGGGCTTCGCAAGCTCAGCCCAACCTACGGGATCATGGGGTTACACGTTTATTTGACGGGAAATAATGTGACCCCCGCTTCCCTCAACAGCTCCGCCGTCTCATACAGAGGCAGACCGACCACACCGGAATAGCTGCCCTGCAGATCGCTGACGAATGCCGCGGCGCGCCCCTGGATAGCGTAACCGCCGGCTTTGTCCAACGGTTCGCCGGTGGCGGCATAGGCTTCGCACTCCTGTTTCGAAAGTTGCCGGAAGCATACCCGGCTTTCGCTCAGGCGCATCCCCGTATCGTCAGCGGATGCCAGGGCCACGGCGCTCAGCACCCGGTGGCAGCAACCCGACAGGCCCATGAGCAGCTCGCAGGCGTGGCTGGCATCGCGCGGCTTACCGAGCACCTCGCCGTTCTGCACGACGATAGTGTCGGCGCCGAGCACCAGGTGCGCGCCGCCGTCGGCCAGCAATCCCCGGCCGGTTTCGGCTTTGAGTACCGCCAGGCGTTGCACCAGCGCATCCGGCGTTTCATTGGCAAACATGGATTCGTCGATCTCCAGATCCAGAATCCGGAAGCTCACGTCCAGCTGATTCAGCAGGTCCCGCCGCCTCGGTGAGCTGGAGGCCAGATAGATCATTCGCCGCGGTGATAGGGATGGCCGCGCAGGATCGACCAGGCGCGGTAGATCTGCTCCGCGACCAGCACCCGTACCAGCCCGTGGGGCAGGGTCAGATCGGACAACGACCAGCAGAGATCCGCGCGCCTTCGGCATGCGTCCGACAGTCCGTCGGCGCCGCCGATGAGCATCGCGACGTCCCTACCCTGGGAGAGCCACGTGCCCAGAAGTTCGGCGAGCTTCTCGCTGCGGTACTGGGTACCAGGCTGGTCGAGGGCGATGACGAAGTCGTTCTTTGCCAGAGCCGAAAGCATGCGGTCGCTTTCTTTCTGAATCGCCTGCTTCGTGGGCGTAGCCTTGCCGCGGGTGGCGGCGGGGATCTCGGTGAGCTCCATGGCGCACTCCCTTGGCAGCCGCCGGGCATACTCCTGGAATCCCTGTTGTTGCCATCCGGTCAGCCGGGTGCCGACGGCAATCATCTTGACACGCATTCAGCTGGCCGCACCTCGCGGTAACTGCCGATCAGGGATTTTGCGACTGCTCCAGAGCTTCTCCAGCTGATAAAATTCGCGCACATCCGGCTGCATGACATGCACCACGACGTCGCCGAGATCCACCAGAACCCACTCGCTACCGCGCAACCCTTCGACACCGAGCGGCGCCTCGCCGGCTTGCTTGGCTTTCATAACCACATTCTCCGCCAGCGCCGCCACCTGTCGCGCCGAGCGCCCGTTTGCGATGATCATGTAGTCGGTGAAATCACTGAGCTTACGTACATCGAGCTCGACGATATCGACAGCCTTGAGATCCTCCAGTGCGTCGACGGCAAGCTGGCGTAAGCGATTACTCTGCATGTGTGTAGCACCTGGTGCGGTTTATCAATTCGATCACCTTGTCGGGAACCAGAAATCGTAAGCTGCGGCCCTCGGTAACGAGAGCACGGATCCGAGTCGCGGAAATGTCCAGTAGTGGTGGCTCGCAGATGACAATGCGGCCGGCGGGCTCCGCCGTTAGAGTCGCAGCGTCATCGCATCGACGCTGGGCGAGTAATTTAGCGACCGGGCCCTGGCCGGGAAGCGCGCCACCGGGGCGGTGGGCGACTGCCAGGTGGGCGAGATCCGGCAAGTCCTGCCAGCGGTGCCAGCGGTCCAGACTCTGGAAACTGTCCATCCCCAGAATGAAGACAAGCACCTCGTCGGGGAATTCCCGCCGCAATGATTCCAATGTCTCCACCGTATAGGTAGGCCCGTCACGGTCCAGCTCGCGGGCGTCCACTTCCAGACCGGGCACGCCATCGACGGCCGCTGCCAGCAATTCCAGACGCCGCGAACCATCGGCGCGGGGTTTCTCGCGCAGTTGCGGATTGGGAGCGGGCAGCAGGCGCACCACGTCCAGGGACAATTGCTCGCGTATTTCCAGAGCGAGCCGCAGATGTCCGCAGTGAACGGGGTCGAAGGTGCCGCCGAGGATTCCGATGCCTGCCATTCAGGCCTTAGTTGCGCACTCGTCGTGCTCTCATTGGCGCACGTGACCGTCGCCGAGCACGATGTACTTCTGGCTCGTGAGTCCTTCCAGACCCACGGGTCCGCGAGCATGCAGCTTGCCGGTGCTGATGCCGATCTCGGCCCCGAGTCCGTACTCGAAACCGTCGGCGAAGCGCGTCGATGCGTTCACCATCACCGAGCTCGAATCCACTTCACGCAGGAAGCGGCCGGCGCGCCCCAGGTCATCGGTGACGATGCTGTCGGTATGCTGGGAGCCGTGCTCGCGAATGTGATCCATGGCCTCGTCGATCCCGGCGACTACGCGTATGGACAGGATCGGCGCGAGATACTCGGTGTCCCAGTCCTCGTCGCTGGCGGCCTTGCAGTCGCCAAGCAACGCGCGGGTTTCGGGACAGCCGCGAAGCTCGACACCCGCCGCGCTGAACTGCTCGGCCAAGGTTGGCAGCACGTGCTTTGCAATGTCACGCGCCACCAGCAGCGTCTCCATGGTGCAGCAGGTTCCGTAGCGCTGGGTCTTGGCGTTGTAGGCAATCGCGATGGCCTTGTCGCAATCGGCACGATCGTCCACGTAGACGTGGCAAATGCCGTCCAGATGCTTGATCACCGGCACCGTTGCCTCACGGCTGATGCGCTCGATGAGACTCTTGCCGCCCCGCGGCACCAGGACGTCCACATAATCGTCCATGGTGATGAGCGCGCCGACGGCGGCGCGATCCACGGTCTCCACCACCTGCACGGATTCCGCCGGTAGTCCTGCCCGCGACAGGCCCTGATGAATGCAGCTGGCAATCGCATGATTGGAGTGTATGGCCTCGGAGCCGCCGCGCAGGATAGTGGCGTTGCCGGCCTTGAGGCAGAGACCGGCGGCATCTGCCGTCACGTTGGGGCGCGATTCGTAGATCATGCCGATGACCCCCAGTGGCACGCGCATGCGCCCCACCTGGATCCCCGACGGCCGCGTTACCAGGCTGCTGATCTCTCCGATGGGGTCGGCCAGCGCCGCAATCTCGCGAAGGCCCCGGGCCATGGCGGCGATACGCTGGTCATCGAGTTCCAGGCGGTCCAGCAGAGCGTCGGCAAGACCCTGATGGCGGGCCGCCTCCAGGTCTCTGCTATTGGCTTGCGCAAGCTCGGCGGCACAGGTTTCGATGCTCTCGGCGATGGCCAGCAGGGCGGCATTTTTGTCCGCGGTGGTGGCGCGCGCCAGCACCGCGGAGGCGACGCGCGCGTCCCGGCCCATGGCCTGCATGTAGGCAGCCACGTCGTCTACCGGCCGGATGATGTCTGCTGGTCTTGCCATGATGAATGAGACGGATTATAGGGCTTTCCCGCGCCGAGCATCAGCCCGCCCATGGCCAGAGCGAGGCTCTCCAGGGCGTCCCAGGGATTACCCGGGGCGCCGCCTTTGGTGATTCGGTCGGTGCCCGCCGCCTGGCGCAGGATGTCCAGCCACACGGCCGCCGGGTGCCGGCGAAGCGCCCTGGTCACGAGCCCTCGGCGCTTGTCCCACACGCGGTGGCGGGCCATGACCCCATCGATGTCTGTGCCGCCCGCCATGTCACCGGCCATGCGGCTGACGCTTCGAAGCTCCCGGGTGAGCGCCCACGCCACCAGCGGTGGCGCCACGCCTTCTTCGCGCAAACCGTGCAATATGCGAACGCTGCGAGCCGCGTCACCCGCGAGGGAAGCATCCACCAGATCGAAGACGTCGAAGCGCGCGCTGTCGGCCACCGCGTGCAGCACGTCCTCCAGATCCAGGCGCGCCTCGCCGTGCAGCATGTGGAGCTTGTCGATCTCCTGGGCGCAGGCGAGAAGATTGCCTTCCACCCGTTCGCCCAGGGCTTGCGCCGCGGCAGCGGAGAGGGTCAGGCCACGGGCGCTGGCGCGGCGACGGATCCATCCGCTCAGGCGTTGCGCATCCACCGGCCAGGAGCGGATTGCGACGCCCGCCTTCTCCAGCGCCTTGTACCATTGTGTCGAGGTGCTGCCTCGATCGAACTTGTCCATGGTGACTAAGAGCAGATTATCTTCGGGCGGATCCGCGGCGTAGTCTTTGAGCGCGCGTGCACCGGCATCTCCGGGTTTGCCACTTACCAGGCGGAGATCAATGATCCGTCTGTCCCCGAACAGCGACAAGCTGGCAGCATGCGCTCTGAAGGTGCCCCAGTCGAAACCCGTCTCGGCGCTCAAGATTACGCGCTCGTCGAAGCCCTGCTTGCCGGCGGCGGCGCGGATGGCGTCCCTGGCTTCCTGGATCTGCAGCGGCTCGTCGCCGCCGAGCACATAGACGG
>CAXMNG010000089.1:0-5048 GCA_964194585.1 Salibacteraceae bacterium
TGACGGAAGATATTTTCGACCCCCATGTCACGACCAAGACCAAGGGCAGCGGACTCGGCCTCGCCATCGTCA
This sequence comes from Salibacteraceae bacterium, assembly GCA_964194585.1. Taxonomy (GTDB): domain Bacteria; phylum Pseudomonadota; class Gammaproteobacteria; order HK1; family HK1; genus JAABYT01. Next base: position 73 of record CAXMNG010000089.1, read on the forward strand.
AGAAAATCGTGGAAGAGCATGGTGGTGTGGTCTGGGCCGAAAACAAGACTCAGGGCGCCAGCGTCATCATGCAGTTCCCGGCGGTTTCCGGCGACTCGCTGTCCGCACCGGCGACCCGGAGACAGGTAATCTAACTGGTTTGTGCGCCGATGAAATACACGTGCGCATCGGCCTCGAGGTGACGCCATGAGCGAGGCATATATTCTCATCGTCGACGACGAAGCCGACATCTGTACCCTCGTCAAGGAGATCCTCGAAGACGAAGGTTACGAGGTCAGCGCGGCGGAAAACGCCGAGCAGGCCCGCGAGGCGCGCCGCGCCAGACGACCCGACTTGGTACTCCTCGATATCTGGATGCCGGACACCGACGGCATTTCACTTCTCAAGGAGTGGGCAAGCAATTCCGGCGAAGACACCCCGGTCATCATGATGTCCGGGCACGGTACGGTCGAGACAGCGGTGGAAGCCACGCGGCTGGGGGCTTACGACTTTCTGGAAAAGCCCCTGTCTACGGCAAAGCTCCTGCTGACTGTCAAGAATGCGTTGGAAACCGCGCAGCTCAAGCAGGATAACATCGGCTTGCGGCGCGAATCAGGCACCGTTACCGAGCCCGTCGGGCGAAGCCCGATCATGCAGAATCTGCGCGAACAGGTTAAACGCATCGCTCAACACGACACTTCCGTGCTGCTGATAGGCGAGTCTGGCAGCGGCAAGGAAGTATATGCCCGCTACCTGCACCAATCGAGCAACCGGCGTGACGGTCCCTTCGTCAGGGTGCCCATCGCCGGGCTCACAAACGCCAACTCTGCCGCCGAGCTGTTCGGTGTGGAGGATGGTGAGCAGGTGCACTTCGGCTCTCTGGAGCAAGCCAACGGCGGCACCCTGTTTCTGGAGGACATCATCGACATGGATCTCGGCGTCCAGGCACGCCTGCTGAGCGCGCTCACCCATCAGTCGTTCATGCGCGTCGATGGTGTCGCTCCGGTCAGTATCAACGTACGAATCATCGCGGCCACCAGCCACGATCCGGGCAAAGCGGTGGAGGAAGGCACGCTACGCGAGGATCTCTATTATCACCTCAATGTCGTGCCGCTCGAGATCCCCCCGCTTCGTTCACATCGTGACGACATTCCCGAACTGCTCAACTACTATATCGATCAGTTCGCCACCACCGAAGGATTACCTTATCGGCGTTTTACGGTAGGCGCACAGAACCGTCTGCGCAACTATTCATGGCCTGGTAACATTCGCGAACTCAAAAATGTCGTACATCGCCTCCTCATCCTCGGCAGTGGCGCCAACATCGACCAGGACGAAATCGAACTATCGATCGGAGAGATACGTGAAAAGGGAGAAAGCGACGTTCCCCCGGAGTTCAATCTTCCACTCAAGGAAGCCCGCGAACAGTTCGAGCGCAGCTATCTGGAACATCAACTTCGGGAAACAGGCGGCAGCATGAGCAAGATCGCGAAACGCGTTGGCCTGGAACGCACGCACCTTTACCGAAAAATTCGTGCCTTAGGGATCGACCCGAAACGCGTAACGGCAAGCTCGGACTGACTGGCAAGGAGCGTTTCGGCGAGCCCTCCAAAACGTGGCGTCGATGCCCGCATAGCTATCCAGACGCATGAAAATAATAATCCTAGGTGCGGGCCAGGTGGGCATGACGGTCGCCGAAGTCCTGGCCGGCGAGGCCAACGACATCACCATTATCGATCGCGACGCCGAGCGGCTCAGAGCCCTGCAGGATCACCTGGACATCCGTACCGTGCTCGGGCATGCGTCGCACCCCGACGTGCTGAAGAAGGCCGGCGCCGAAGACGTGGATCTGATTCTGGCGGTTACCAACAGCGACGAGACCAATATGATCGCCTGCCAGGTGGCATACACGTTGTTCCATACTCCCACAAAAATTGCTCGGGTACGGGCGGTGGAGTATTTGAATAACCGCCAGCTGTTCTGCCAGGAAGCCCTGCCCATCGACGTCCTGATCAGTCCGGAGCAACTGGTAACCGACTCTATTCAGCGTCTGATCGAAACACCCGGAGCGTTGCAGGTGCTCGACTTTGCCGACGGCCGGGTGCGTTTGGTCGCCCTCAAGGCGTACTACGGCGGTCCGCTCGTGGGGCACGCCCTTCGCGAGTTGCCGCAACGCATGCCGGGGATCGATACACGCGTCGCGGCGGTGTTCCGCCACGGCCGGGCCATCGTGCCGGAAGGTGACACGGTCATCGAGGCGGACGACGAGGTCTTCTTCATCGCCGCAGCCGAGCACATTCACGCCGTCATGGATGAGTTGCGCAAGCTCGACAAGCCGGTCCGGCGGGTAATCCTCGCAGGCGGCGGCAACATCGGCTACCGCCTGGCCAGAGGGCTCGAAAGCAACTATAACGTCAAGCTCATCGAGCGCAGCATGGACAGTGCGCGGGCGTTGTCCGAAGCGCTCGACAAGACGATCGTTCTGCAGGGGGACGCGGCCGACGAGGATCTGCTGCGCGAGGAGAACATCGACAACACCGACGTATTTTGCGCGGTCACCAATGACGATCAGATCAATATTCTCAGCGCCATGCTCGCCAAGCGCATGGGGGCGCGTAAAGTAATGTCGCTGATTAATCGAAGCGCCTACGTGGACCTGGTGCAGAGCGGCATCATCGATATCGCCATCTCGCCGCAGCAGACGACAATCAGCAGCCTGCTTGCCCACGTTCGGCGCGGGGATGTGGTAGTGGCGCATTCGCTGCGGCGCGGCGCGGCCGAGGCCATCGAGGCCGTTGCTCACGGGGACAACCGAACCTCCAGGGTAGTCGGGCGCACCGTCGAACAGATAAAGCTGCCGCCCGGTACGACCATCGACGCCATTGTGCGCGGTGAGGAGGTCATCATTGCCCATCACGACACACGCATCGAAGCAGACGATCACGTCATCTTGTTTCTCATTGACAAGAAACACGTGACCGATGTCGAGAAGGTCTTCCAGGTGGGTGTTACCTTCCTGTAATCGCAACAACCACGCCGGGACCATCGATTCGTGCAACTGTTCGTTGTCCAACGCATTCTCGGACTATTACTCAGTCTTTTCAGCCTCAGCATGCTGCCACCGATGCTGGTGTCATGGTGGTACGACGACGGGGTCTTGAATGCATTCTTCGGCGCCTTCGGCCTCATTCTCGTTTCGGGGCTCGCGCTGTGGCTGCCCGTCCGGCGCCACCGGCGGGAGCTACGTTTGCGTGACGGGTTCATCGTCGTCGTGATGTTCTGGGCGGCCCTGGGTCTATGCGGCAGCGTCCCTCTGTTGCTCGCGAGCAACCCGGACATGACGGTAACGGACGCCGTTTTCGAGTCGGTTTCGGGCCTCACCACCACCGGTGCGACGGTCATCGAGGGGATCGACGTGATGCCGCATTCGATCCTCTTCTACCGCCAGCAGCTTCAATGGCTGGGAGGCATGGGGATCATCGTGCTGGCGGTGGCCATTCTGCCGCTGCTCGGAGTCGGCGGAATGCAGCTGTACCGGGCCGAAACGCCGGGGCCCATGAAAGACAACAAGCTGACTCCGAGAATCACCGAGACCGCGAAAGCCCTGTGGTACATCTATCTCGGCCTGACGATTCTCTGTGCTCTCGCCTACTGGTTGGCGGGAATGACGCCCTTCGACGCTATCGCACACAGCTTCTCCACCGTCGCTATCGGCGGCTTCTCGACCCATGACGCAAGCCTGGGATTTTTCGACAACCCCCTGATCGAGGGCGTCGCGGTGTTGTTCATGACCATCGCCGGCATCAATTTTGCAATTCACTTCCTCGCCTGGCGCTCACGCAGTCCGCGCCCTTACCTCGGTGATACCGAGCTCAAGACCTATATCGGGTTGCTGGTGTGCATATCGGCAATCACGAGTCTTTATCTTTTCTATTCCGGAGCCTTCCCCAGCTTCGCGAGTTCGGTCCGCTACGGAGTCTTTCAAACCGTGTCCATCAGCACCACCAGCGGCTTTACCACCAGCGGTTATCACATCTGGCCGAGCTTCCTGCCCGTGATGCTGCTGTTCGCGAGCTTCGTCGGAGGCTGCGCCGGCTCCACCGGCGGTGGATTGAAAGTCATCCGGGTGGTACTGCTGTTCAAGCAGGGAAAACGTGAGATCATGCGCCTGATCCACCCCAACGCACAGGTGCCCATCAAGGTGAACGGTGCCAGCATGCCGAACCGCGTGGTGGATGCCGTGTGGGGATTCTTCGCCGCCTACGTGGCGACGTTTTCCTTCATGCTGCTCGCACTGTTGGCGCTGGGACTCGATCAGGTGACGGCCTTTTCGGCGGTCGCCGCCTGCATCAACAACCTCGGCCCGGGTCTGGGCGCCGTGGCCGCCAACTACGCCGGCATCGGCGACGGTGCAAAATGGATATTGAGCCTCGCCATGATCCTCGGGCGCCTGGAGATATTTACTCTGCTGGTGGTTTTGACGCCGGGCTTCTGGCGCGGCTGAGCAGGTACCGGTGACGCTCGTCGAAAACCTCGAAGCGATGCTGGCCGCGGGTAAGGACGACGCCCTGTTGCGCTTCAGCCTCGGAAATGCCTACCTGAAGGAACGGCCCGGGCTGGCAGCCGAGCACCTTGCTCGGGCCGTGGAGCTGAATCCCGAATACTCGGCGGCCTGGAAAATCTACGGCAAGGCGTTGACGGCCTCGGGACGCGAAAACGAAGCCAGAGAAGCCTATGCCCGGGGAATCGCCGCAGCCAATCGCAACGGCGATATTCAGGCCGCCAAAGAAATGGGCGTATTCCTGCGCCGCCTGAAGTAATGGGGACAAAGTAATGGGGACAGATCTATTTTATATGGGGACAGATCTATTTTTCCGTCGGACGGAACCCGTCCGACGGAAAAATAGATCTGTCCCCATTACTTCAGGCGGCGCAGGAATACGCCCATTTCTTTGGCGGCCTGAATATCGCCGTTGCGATTGGCTGCGGCGATTCCC
>CAXMNG010000090.1:0-10857 GCA_964194585.1 Salibacteraceae bacterium
GACCGACGCCTGCCTGGACGCCATCACCGAAGCGGCGCGCACGGGAAAGATCGGCGACGGCAAAATCTTCGTCACGCCGGTGGACAAGGTAGTCCGCATACGCACCGGTGAACTGGACGAGGACGCAATTTAAATGGGGACGGATTTAATGGGGACAGATTTAATGGGGACAGATCTATTTTTCCCAAAGGAAAAATAGATCTGTCCCCATTAAATCTGTCCCCATTAAATCTGTCCCCATTAAATCCGTCCCCATTTAAATTCCTGCCGACGCCCAGAATTCCGGATTAAGATTATCGTCACTGTGCTGCGTCAGCAGCGGCGTCGGTTCCGGCGCAGCCTGTAGCCCGAAGCGAATACGCACCAGCTGGCGCCGGCGCTCCATCTCGGCGCACTGGAACGGCAGTTGTCCGAGCATCTCCAAAGCTCCCAGCACCCCCTCGTCCTGGAAGTACGATGAGTATGCGGCGAGCCGTTCACGCTGGTCGAGCACCGACGCCACACACCATTGCGCGAAGGCATCGCCGGGCTCGATGTTGTCGAAGCGATGGGAGACGGCCAGAAACGGCGCGCCGTCGGGAGTGTGGGTTCCAGAGTCCAGCTTCGAACAGATTGCGTTCAGAGCATCGAGCGCCCTCTCGCGATGGCCGAGTTCCCAGGCGACGCGCGCCAGCGAGTAGAGGCGCGCGTTCTCGGTGCTCGACGCTTGGCGCCGCGACAACTGCGTGTGGGACTCGCGCAGCGCATTGAAGCGATCCGCCATCGACAGCGACTCGTCCCATGCCCGGCAGTACAGAGCCAGCCCGCTGATCAATTCTTGCGCCACGTCGCCCGCATCCTCGGAAATCCGTTGACGCCAGCCACTCACCAGCTTTCCGGCATACGGCCGCTGGCCCAGGACCGCCGGTAAGTCGATCGCTACGCCGCTTTCCCCTGGCGCGCCCGGTGAAAGGGACCGAATCGCGAGACCTTGCGTCTCCAGAGACTGCACCCGACTGGGCTTGACTGCGAACAGATTGAGCTGATATGCGTCGACATCGTCACGGTCGAAGGGAACCAGAAGCTGCAGCCCCGGCACCAGTCGGTAGATTTCGAATCCGCGTGCCTGCACGGCCTCGACGAGCTCCCAGTTCGCGCCCTCGCGATACTTGAACTCGAACAGAACGACCGGGGACTCGCGTTCGAAAAATTGCTCGCCGCCTTCCAGGATAGCGATCTCCGCGCCCTCGGCGTCCATTTTAACGAAATCGATATTCTCCAATCCATGCTCTGACGCCAGATCGTCAAGACTCCTGACGTCGACGATCTCGCATCGGATCCCGTTCGTCACTTCCTCGGTGAGGTAGTTGTGCTCGGAGTCTGCGTGGGTCACGAGCTTTGCCGTGCCGGAGACACTGGACAGAGCCACGCGCATCAGACTGACATTTTCGAATCCATTCTCCCGAATGCTCGCCGATAGAAAATCCGCGGTCCGCGCCGTAGGCTCGAAGCTCCAGACCCGGCCTTCGGGACCCACTTGCCTGGCACAGCCCAACGTGAAGACACCGTAGTTCGCGCCAACATCCAAACAGCGCATCCCGGCCTTCAGCATGCGTCTGACGAAATGAATCTCGTCCTCGAACCAGTCTTCCTGCTCCAGGAGCACATAGGGCGTCAGCTCCTCGAATCCGGCGGGCACGTGCACGTGAATTCCGCCCTTGACGGCCACCGACATGGTAGCGCCAGCATCGCGTTCCACGGACTGACCACCATCGGCCGCCGTGCACACGCGGCGCCACATCTCCCGGTAGGCGGACTCGATGCGCCGCGTATGCCCTTGCGCATCCATCAGCGCCGAACCGCGCATGCGATCGCGCAAGCCCTCGCGAAGCCGCAGCCGTCGCTCGTGATCGGCAGCCAGGCTCACGGCCGTGGCAACGTAATCCTGCCCATTATTCGCCACCAGATCATCGAGACCGACGCTTGATAGCACGCTCAAGCCGACTCTGGATGCGTGCACACCGCCGGACTGGCTCACCACGGGCACTCCCATCCACAGTGCTTCACAAGTCGTCGTCGTGCCATTGTAAGGGAAGGTATCGAGGGCAATGTCGACTTTGTTGTATAGCTCCAGATGTTCTTCCAATGTCGGAGTACGCCCGACGAGCTGCAGTCGTCCGGGATCCAGCCCGTGCTCGACGAAGCGATCGATGACGAGCCGGCGCGTGCCGTCGTCCTCCAGCGTCGTACCCTTGATGATCAAATTCGACCCCGGCGTGCGTGCGAGGATGTCGCACCATGCGCTGACCGTGGCTGGGGTCACTTTGAGCAACTCGTTGAAGGAGGCGAAGGTAATTCCGGCGCCGGCATCGGAGGCGCGGGACTCACGTAGGTCAGGCGACGATTCCAGCGGCTGATAGCACAGAAACACTTCATCGAGCCGAACGAGCTCCTCACTGTGAAGCTCATCGGAACGCCCCGGCGGATCCGTCAAAACGTCGACCAGCCGGTAGTCCATGCTCCCCAGTCCCGTTGTGTTGGGATAGCCCAGGTAGGTCACCTGGACGGGCGCCGGGCGCTCGGCGAAAACCGACAGCCGGTTACCGACGGTATGACCGGACAGATCCACCAGAATGTCTATGGCGTCACGGCGAACCCAGGCAGCCACCTCTGCGTCACCGAGGGAAGAAATATCGCGCCAATTGTCGGAAAGCGCCTTGATGCGATCCGTATTGGCGTCGGGTTTGGCCACGTGAGCGTAGCATGTGATTTCGAAGTGCTCGCGGTCATGCTGCTCGAGCATCGGCGCGATAAAAAAAGCCACGGAATGAAAACGAAAATCCGCCGACACGTAACCAATCCGCAGACGACGATCCGGGTCGGGCCGCTGCGCCTGCGCAGCGCCACCCGGCGTCATGGTGCTTGCGAGCAGCTCCGACCAGCGTCGATGTTGTTCGAATACTTCCTCGGGCACGGCTTCGCTGTGGTAGTTCAAGCACGTGAGATAGTTCGAGCGCACGTAAAACTGATTCGGGGCCAGCTTCAGTGCATGCTCGTAGGCTTGCATTGCGGGGCGCAGCTCGCCTTGCATCTGCAGCACGCCACCGAGATTGTTGTGCGCTTCCGCGAGCTCGGGAGCCAGCGTCAAAGCCCGGCGAAAGCACTGTTTGGCTTCCTCGAAGCGTTTGCTTTCGTTGAGCGCATATCCGAGATTCACCTGGACATTAGAATCCTCGGGGTCCAGTCGCGCTGCCTGCTGTAAACGCTCGATAGCCTCATCGACGCGGCCAGCGGCTACGAGCACATTACCGAACTCCCATTGTGAGCGTGCGGATTCCGGCTCTAGAGTCAACACCTCGCGATAACATTGCAGCGCCTCGTCGGTGCGATTCTCGTCCAACAGCAATTGACCGAGACTGCGTCGGCAACCGACAGCATCGCCCTGCAGCTCGGCGGCGGCGCGATAGTGCTCGATGGCTTTGTCGACGGAACCGCGCGACCGCAGCATGTCGGCCAGATTGGCATGCGCATCGCCGAGCTTCGGATCGATACGCAACGCGTCTTCGAAGCACGCCAGTGCCTCCTGGTCGCGCGACAGGTGGCGCAGACTCGCGCCCAGATTGTTGTGAGCCGCCGCTACCCGGGGGGAAATGCTCAGGCCGGCCCGGTAGCTACGGCCCGCTTCCTGGTAACGACCGCGAGCCGACAACATATCCGCCAGCATGAAATGCAAGTCCGCGTCATCGGCCGCCAGCGATGCCGCCCTGTCCAGACACACTATGGCCTCGTCAATGCGGCCCTCGAAATAGAGCAGGTCACCGAGATTTCGATGCGCGTTGGAGAATTCGGCGTCGATGGCGATGGCGCCGCGATAGGCGGACTCAGCGTCTTCGAGCCGGCCCTGCGCCCGGTAGACGTTACCGATGTCCGAGCGCGCCGTGGCAGCCGACGGGTCGAGTCGCGCCGCTTCCTCTAGGTGCTCGAGGGCCTCATCCAAGCGGCCACTTTCGCCAAGCAGGCTGCCAAGCAGATAGTGCCCGTCAGGGTGATCCGGGGCCAAATCGAGCGCTTCGCGGTAAGCGCTCTCGGCCGATGGCAGATCGCCGGCCTGATGATGCTCCAGACCATGGCGTATTCGATCGCTGACTCCGGAGACTTGTTTTAGGGCTGCGGACGCGTCGCCATCAGCAGCATGGCGCCCGAATATTCGATTGAGAAAGCCCATAATCGACTTCGTGCGTCACCAGGAGCGAGTGGAGGATCCGCGCCCGGCACGGTGTCCCCGATGCACGCTCACTGGCCACGAACGCTCAAAATGAGTCCTTTGGTCGCCTCTTCGATGAATTCGTGCCGATAACCCATTTCCCTGAGTTGCCATTTGAATCCGTTCCCCAGCCGCGCGGTTCCGTAAACACCCAGGCGCCGGTCTCGGCGGAACTCGCCAGCCTTCCTGTAGACGTGGTCGAGGGCGCGGCCGAGCTTCTTATCCAGTTTCTTGTCGGGCTTTTTCTTCGCCATCTCGAGCGGATAGCGACTGGCGAACTCCTGAGCGAGCTCTACTGAGAAGCTGTCGATGTGCTTGCCCTTCAGCCAGTTGAGAGGATTGAACATGTGGGCTACGGATCTTCCGCAAAACTACGACTAGTCTAGCAGGCGAAGTCCGGGGCGAGGATGGAGCGGCTCCCCGCGCAGATTTCTAGTCGACGTCGAGCTCCGCGACTTCCTGAATTCCCGGATGGTCGGGATAGTTGAGTTCCAGAACACGCACGGCGTCCTCCGACAGACTGGGCAACTGCATGGACTTGTAGGATTTGGCGAGTACTACCAGCGCATCCGGCATGGCCGGCGTCCTCTGGTAGTTTTCCACCACGTAGCGTGCGCGATTGGCAGCCGCCACGAAGGCGCCTCTGCCCAGGTAGTACCTGGCGACATGGACCTCGTGCATAGCGAGGGTGTTTTTGAGAAACAACATGCGCTGCGCCGCGTCCTGCGAGTACTTGCTGTTGGGAAACCGCCGGGTCAGTTCACTGAAATCCTGGAATGCCTCCATGGCGGCCCCGGTATCCCGTTTCGAGTAGTCCTTCTGGATGATGCGCGACAAAAAGCCGCCGGTTTTCACGTAGTTGGCCAGACCCTTGATGTAGTAGGCGTAGTCCACGTTGGGATGGCGGGGATGCAGCTTGATGAAGCGCTGGGCGGCGGCCACCGCCGCGGCCGCCTCGTCGTTCCTGTAGTAAGCGTATGCGATGTCCAGCTGAGCCTGTTGAGAATGAGGGCCGAACGGGTAACGGGCCTCGAGCTTCTCGTAGTAATCTATTGCCTGCTCGTAGTCCTTGTTCTCGAGGCGCTCCTTGGCGGCGGTATACAGGCGCACCGCCGACCAATCCTGGGTGATGTCTGGTTTGTCACCGAACCAGGAACAGCCGGATATGGCTGCTCCTAGAAGGACTGTGACCAGGGCCCGGGCCAGGGGCCGTGGGGATGCCTGCCTCGCGTGAAACAATCTCATTGTCATAGGGTAACAAATAACCAGCGTGGACCCGCAAGAAACCCGCACAGCCATCATACCCCTGGAGCTTGCCGGGACACGGCTCGACCAGGCCCTCGCCAGCCTGTTCCCCGAATTCTCCCGCTCGCGGCTCTCGGAATGGATCCGACAGGGATTCGCGACCGTGGACGCCCAAACACGCCGGCCGCGGGATCGCGTCGTCGGCGGCGAACGGGTCGAGCTCAGGCTTGCTCCGGCGGCGGATAGCGAGCGCTGGGAGGCACAGCCTCTGGACATCGCGGTCCTGTACGAGGACGAACACCTGCTGGTGGTGGACAAGCCCGTGGGACTCGTGGTGCACCCGGGCGCGGGCAACCCTGACGGAACGCTGGTCAACGCCCTGTTGCACCGCGACCCGGCGCTGGTCCGTGTGCCCCGGGCCGGCGTCGTGCACAGGCTCGACAAGAACACCAGCGGCCTGCTGGTGGTGGCGCGCACGCTCCTTGCCCACAAACGCCTGGTGAACGCGCTCAAGAACCGCCACGTGGAGCGCGAGTACCTGGCCGTCGTCACCGGGCTGTTGAGCGCCGGCGGCCGGGTGGATGCACCCGTGGGCAGACATCGGGTGCAGCGCACGCGCATGGCGGTCAGCGATACCGGCCGACCAGCGGCGACCAGATACCGCGTGGAACGCCGCTTCCGCGCCCACAGCCTGATAAGCCTCGCCCTGGAATCCGGTCGCACGCACCAGATTCGCGTGCATATGGCGCACATCGACCACCCGCTGGTAGGTGACCCGGTTTACGGTGGCCGCCTGCGGCTTCCGGCGGGGGCCGCTAGCGAATTGATCGAGCGATTGCGGGCCTTCAAGCGCCAGGCCCTGCACGCCGAGCAGCTGAAGCTGCGCCACCCCTTGACCGAAGAAGCCATGCACTGGCGAAGCCCCCTGCCACCGGACATGCAGGAGCTGTTGGCCGCCCTGGAGGAGGACGAGAAGCGCCGGCCCTGACCCGCTCGGACGTCGAGAGCGGGTTGATTCGGCGGGATACGTCCTCACTTAACAGGGAGAACGGGACTTAACAGGGAGGACGGGAGCCAAAGCATGCGTAGCGACAAATTAACGACCAAATACCAAATGGCCCTGGCGGATGCCCAGAGTCTGGCCGTCGGGCGCGATCACCAGTTCATCGAGCCCGTCCACGTGATGGCGGCATTGCTCGACCAACAGGGCGGCGGCGTGCGCCACCTGCTCACCCAGGCGAATGTCAACGTCAATGGTCTTCGATCTCAACTCGGTGTGGCCCTGGATGAGCTGCCCCGGGTGCAGGGCGCCGGCGGTGACGTGCAGATCTCCAACGAGCTCGGGCGGGTCATGAACGTCATGGACAAGCTCGCCCAGGAACGCAAGGACCAGTACATATCCAGCGAGCTGTTCGTGCTCGCGGCCCTGGAAGCCAAGGGCCGGGTCGCAGAGCTGCTCAAAGCCAACGCAGCCGAGAGGGCGGCGCTAGAGACTGCAATCGAGAAAATGCGCGGCGGCGAGACGGTGGACGATCCCAACGCCGAAGAACAGCGCCAGGCGTTGGAGAAGTACACCATCGACCTCACCGAGCGCGCCGAGCAGGGCAAGCTGGATCCGGTTATCGGCAGGGACGACGAGATCCGCCGCACCATCCAGGTGCTGCAACGGCGCACCAAGAACAACCCGGTGCTCATCGGTGAGCCCGGCGTCGGAAAGACCGCCATCGTCGAGGGGCTTTCCCAGCGCATCGTCAACGGCGAAGTACCCGAGGGCCTGAAGGGCAAGCGCTTGCTGTCGCTGGACATGGGCGCACTCATCGCCGGAGCCAAGTTCCGCGGCGAATTCGAGGAGCGCTTGAAGGCGGTGCTCAACGATCTCGCCAAGCAAGAGGGACAGATAATTCTGTTCATCGACGAGCTGCACACGGTGGTCGGTGCCGGCAAGGCCGAGGGCGCCATGGACGCCGGCAATATGCTCAAGCCAGCGCTGGCCCGCGGCGAGCTCCACTGCGTGGGCGCCACCACTCTCGACGAATACCGCAAGTACATCGAGAAGGACGCGGCGCTGGAGCGACGCTTCCAGAAGGTGCTGGTGGAAGAGCCCAGCGTGGAGGACACGATCGCCATCCTGAGGGGCTTGAAAGAACGCTACGAGGTGCACCACGGCGTCGACATCACCGACCCGGCAATCGTATCGGCGGCGACCCTGTCCCATCGCTACATTTCCGATCGCCAGCTGCCGGATAAGGCCATCGATCTGGTGGACGAAGCGGCCAGTCGCATACGCATGGAGATCGACTCCAAGCCCGAAGTCATGGATCGCTTGGACCGGCGCCTCATCCAGCTGAAGATCGAACGCGAGGCGCTGAAAAAGGAAACCGACGACGCGTCGCTGGAACGCTTGGGTAAGCTCGAATCGGACATCGAGGAACTCGAGCGCGAGTACGCGAATCTCGAAGAAGTGTGGCACGCCGAGAAGGCCGCCGTGCACGGCAGCCAGCACATCAAGGAGGAGCTCGAGCGGGCGCGGCTGGAATACGAGACCGCCGCCCGCGCCGGCGATCTGGCGCGCATGTCGGAGCTACAGTACGGACGTATTCCGGAGCTGGAGAAACAGATCGAAGCAATTACTGACGCCGACGTATCGGATATGAAGCTGCTGCGGGTGTCGGTCACCGAGGAAGAGATCGCCGAGGTGGTGTCCAAGTGGACCGGTATTCCGGTGAGCAAGATGCTCGAAGGCGAGCGCGAGAAGCTGCTGCACATGGAAGAAGGGCTGCACCGCCGCGTGGTTGGTCAGGACGAGGCGGTCAGTGTCGTATGCGACGCCATACGGCGTTCCCGCGCCGGGCTCTCCGATCCACGGCGGCCCAACGGCTCTTTCCTGTTCCTCGGCCCCACCGGCGTTGGCAAGACGGAGCTCACCAAAGCGTTGGCGGAGTTCCTGTTCGACACCGATGAAGCCATGGTGCGTGTGGACATGTCGGAATTCATGGAGAAGCATTCCGTGGCCCGGCTCATCGGCGCACCGCCGGGCTACGTGGGTTACGAGGAAGGTGGTTATCTGACCGAAGCGGTTCGCCGTAAGCCCTATTCGGTGGTGCTGCTCGACGAGATCGAGAAAGCCCACGCGGATGTCTTCAACGTGTTGCTGCAGGTGCTGGAGGATGGCCGTCTCACCGATGGACACGGGCGCACCGTGGACTTCCGTAACACCGTCATCATTATGACCTCCAATCTCGGCTCCCAGGTGATTCAGGAGCTCGCCGGCGAGGAAAACTACCAGGACATGAAGCGCGCGGTCATGGAGATTGTGGCCGGCCACTTCCGCCCGGAGTTCATCAACCGGGTCGACGACGTGGTGGTGTTTCATCCGCTGGGCCGGGAGCAGACCCGCGCCATTGCCGAGATACAGCTGGCCGGCTTGCGGGCGCGGCTGGCAGAGCTGGACATCGGTCTCAGCATCGACGTGGAAGCCCTGGACAAGCTCGCCGAGGCGGGATTCGACCCGGTATACGGCGCCCGGCCGCTGAAGCGCGCCATCCAGCACAGCCTCGAAAACCCCCTTGCCCAGGCCATACTCGCAGGCTCCTACGGGCGTGGAGATACGATTCGGGTCAGCTACGACGGCAACGAATTCTGCTTCGACAAGGCCGCCGTCGCCGCGGCCTGACATGGGCGGGGGAACGGGGACAGATTTCAAATCTGTCCCCGCCTGTCCCCGCCTGTCCCCGCCTGTCCCCGTTCTATTCAGCGGCCAGGCTCACCTTGTAGTTGCCGCGTTCCTGGTCGTGGACCACCTTCAGTAGTCCCATGTCGGCAACCGCTTCGAGCATTTCCGAAAAGGTGCGGTAACCGTAGTAGGTCTCGTTGAAGCCTGGATACATGCGGCGCATGGTTTGCTTGACCAGCGAGCCCCACAGCGGATCGTAGTCCCCTTCCAGGGAGCGTACGATCTCGAGCAGTCGCTCGGCCGCCTCCTGCTTCCTGTCCGTGGTCTTCGCCCCCTTCTTCTTCAAGGGGCGGCGTTTCTTGGCCGCTGCCACCAGATCGTCGTAGTAGATGAACTCATCGCAGTTGGCGATGAGTAGATCGGAAGTAGAGCTTTTCACACCGCAGCCGACGACGCGCTTTTCGTTTTCCTTCAGCTTCGATACCAATGGTGAGAAGTCGCTGTCGCCGGAGAGCAGCGCGAAGAAGTCGATGTGCTGTTTCGAATAGCACAAGTCCATCGCGTCGACGACCATGTGAATATCGGCACTGTTCTTACCGCTCACCTTGCTGCGCGGAATGTCGACCATTTCGATGCCATGGGAATGGAACTCGCGTACCGCACTGCGATAATTGCTCCAGTCGCAGTATGCGCGCTTGAAAACGATGCGACCTTTCTGCAGCAGCCGTTTGAGTACCAGCTCGATGCGAAAGTCATCCTTGCCCATGTCGCGTACACCGAGGGCGAGATTCTCGAAGTCCACGAAGACGGCTATGAGTGGTTCGTCTGACATTAGTTGGTGAGCTTCCGTTGAATGGTCTTTCCAGATACTAGCTGAGCTGTCGTGTCATGGCGATGGGCTGGATTCGGGATCGCAACGCGCGTGCAGCCAATCGGCGATTTTCTGCGGCACTTCCCGTTGAGCCCTCGCGCTCACGTAGATTCCGATGTGCCCGCCTTCGAATGCAAATGTCGTGTAGTCGCTGGTGGCGATGTGCTTCTCGAGTGCCAGGGTTCCGTCGGGTGGGACGATGTGGTCCTGGGTGGCGTACACATTGAGCACCGGCATGCTGATCTGTCGCAGGTCGACGGCGCGGTCACCGACCTGCAATGAACCGTCCACCAATTTGTTTTGCTGGTACAGATCCTTGGTGAATTGACGAAAGCATTCACCCGCTTGAGCGGGACTGTCGTGAATCCACTTTTCCATGCGCAGAAAGGTTCTGGCTTTCTCTTCGTCGTCCAGAAGATCCAGCATGTCCAGATACTTCTGGCCGGTGAGCCGCAGGGGTTTCATGGATACGAACGCCCAGTTGAGCAGCTCCCCGGGAACGTTTCCGAGCACATCGACGAGGGCGTCCACGTCCACATGACGCAGCCAAATCGCGAGCAGATTATCCGGGGTATGAAAATCCACCGGCGTTACCATGAGCACGAGGTTGCGGACCTTGTCGGCATGGAGCGCGCTGTAGCACAGGCTGAAGGTGCCCCCCTGGCAGACACCCAGTAGATTGATGCGATCCAGTCGAAGACGATCACGCAGACACTCCACGCAACCGTCGATGAAGCCGTTGATGTAGTCATCCAGACCCAGACCCGTGTCGCCTGCATCCGGATACCCCCAATCGATCAGATATATCTCCAGACCCATGTCCAT
>CAXMNG010000091.1:0-11667 GCA_964194585.1 Salibacteraceae bacterium
GGATTGTTGACCGCGCACCCTTCGCGGCCTCGGCGAGTCTAGCACTTGAGTGCCAGAGGCGCATTAGATGGTGCCAATTCTGTCACACTCGTTAATGTGAAACGTGACCAGGGACAACATTTTGGCGCCTGGGGGTCAGCCCATGTCGGCGCCGTCGAATCCGTGATAGGGGTCGAATTTCCTGCCGATCATGTGCCCGTAGTCCTGAATCTGGGGTCGGAAATCGAGTTCTCAACAAGCCGGGAGCGCGTATCGCCGGAAAATTCGCTCTGGCATTCTGCCGCGTCGCCGCAAATAATAGCGCGCCATGGGCGAACAGAGCCTGATTGAGGTCGCGAACCTCCATCGACGCTTCGGCGATGTCCATGCCGTTCAGGGGCTGGACTTCCGGGTCCGCCGTGGCGAGGTGCTCGGTTTTCTGGGCCCCAATGGCGCGGGTAAGACAACGACCATGCAGATGATCTGCGGCGTGCTGGCGCCAAGCCTGGGCACAGTACGCATCGGTGGTGTCGATTTGCTCGAGGACCCGATAGCGGCCAAGCGTCAGCTCGGATACCTGCCCGAGCTGCCGCCACTGTACCGTGAATTCACAGTCGACGAGTACCTTCGCTACTGCGCGCATCTACACGGTCTTCGCAAGCACGCAGCAACCACAGCGATGCAAGAGGCCAAGGCGCGCTGCGGTCTCCAGGACAACGGCAGGCGCTTGATCGGTAATCTCTCCAAGGGTTACCAGCAGCGCGTCGGTATTGCCCAGGCAATTCTGCATCGCCCCGCCGTAGTCGTGCTCGATGAACCGACGGTGGGTCTGGATCCGATTCAAATCCGCGAGATTCGAGAGCTCATGAGCGAGCTCGGCGACGATCACGGTGTCATCCTCTCGACACACATTCTGCCGGAGGTGCAGGCAGTGTGCGATCGGGTGCAGATACTGCATGAAGGGCGCTTGGTGCTTGACGAAGATCTGGCGCAACTGTCCAAGAATCAACGCCCGCGCAGCACCCGCGTCAAGTTTCGCCGCCCACCGAGCCACACGGCATTGACGGGACTTGCGGGCGTCAGGCGCGTCGAAGCGCCGGATGCGGATACGCTGCGCCTGCATCACGCCGACGACGAATCACTCGCCGAGCGCATTGTGACGGCATCGGTTGCCGGCGACTGGGGACTCTACGAGCTGGTTTCCGAATCGCGATCCTTGGAGGAAATCTTCGTCGAGCTCACTTTCGGCGAGGGTCGTGGGCGAGACGAGCAGGAGCCGGGGACAGGCACGTGAAACTACTCGACATTGCCGCGCGCGAGCTGCGCAGCCTGTTCCTGTCACCGCTGTCGTGGACCGTCCTCGCCATTACCCAGGCATTCGTCGCCTACGCGTTCCTGGTGAAGCTCGAGCTGTTTCTGCAGCTGAAACCGCACTTGCCGGGGTTGCCGGGCGCCCCGGGCCTCACCGCCATTGTCGTCGCGCCGGCCTTGAAGGCCGCCGGCATGGTAATGCTTCTGGCCGCCCCGCTGGTGACTATGCGGCTCGTCAGCGAGGAACGCAGAAGCGGGACGCTCAGTCTGCTGTTGAGCGCGCCGATCTCGATGACCGACATCGTCCTCGGCAAGTTTCTCGGTGTCATGACCTTCTTCGGCATCGTTGTGCTGGTGATTATGCTCACGCCACTGTCTCTTCTCGCGGGGGGAACTCTGGACTACGGATTGCTGGCATCGGGTTTTCTCGGCCTGCTGCTGCTGGTGGCGAGCTTCGCGGCCGCCGGGCTGTTCATGTCGACTCTGACCGAGCATCCAGCGGTTGCAGCCGTCAGCACCTTCGGTCTGCTGCTGCTCCTGTGGAACTTGGACTGGGCGGGCACCGGTGCCGCCGAAGGGGTGAGATCGTTGTTCTCCTATCTTGCCGTCACCTCTCATTTCAATGCGCTGCTTCAAGGCGTCGTCGACAGCGCGGACCTCATCTACTCCCTGCTCCTCGTCGTCACCTTTCTGGTACTGGCGATACAGCGGCTGGACGCGATGCGGCTCGGGCACTGACCCGCGAGCATGCTGAACACTGCGCGTACAACCCTCGTGACCCGCACCCAGACGGCGGTGTTCGTCTTACTTGTGCTCACCACCGCCGGCATGCTCGCCTGGCTGAGCGAGCACTACAAGGTGAGCTGGGATTGGACCGCGGCCGGCAGAAACACCTTGACGGAACCGAGCCGAACGCTGGTCCAGCGCCTCGATGACCCCATAGAGATCACCGCCTACGTGCGTGAGGAGCCGGTGATTCGGCGATCTGTCCTGCAGCTGGTGGAACGCTATCAACGCTATAAGCCCGACATCCGGCTTCGTTTCGTAAACCCGGATCAGGTGCCCGACGAGGTACGGGCGCGGAACATTTCCGCCGATGGTGAAATGGTCGTCAGCTACCGGCAGCGCGAGGAACACGCGAAAAAAGCCACCGAAGAGGCGTTGACCACCGCCCTGGAAAGGCTGGCGCGAGCCGACACTCGTTGGGTTGCCTATGTCAGCGGCCACGGCGAGCGCGATCTCGTGGGAACCGCCAGCTACGATCTCGGCAAGCTGGGCGAGCAGCTGCAACGCCAGGGATTCAAGCTGCACGAGCTGAGCCTCGCCGAAGCCGGCGAGATCCCCGCGCAGGCGGCGGTTCTGGTGGTGTCACCGGGACGGGAGAATTTACCGGCCGAGGAAGTCGGTGCGGTGCTGCGCTACCTCGACGGGGGCGGCAACTTGCTGTGGCTCGCCGAGCCCGGACCCGTGAGGGGCATGGAACCGGTAGCGAACGCCCTCGGGCTCGCGTTCGAGCCAGGCGTGGTCGTCGACCCGACCACGCAGGTGCTGGGAATTTCGCACCCGGCTTTCGCCCCCGTTTCGGCCTATCCGTCCCATCCGGTCACCGAGAATCTCGAGCTGGTGACGGTATTTCCCCGCGCGGCAGGCATCGCCTGGATTCAACCGAAAGGCTGGCAGACACGGGGGATCCTGAGTACCGGGTTGCGTGCCTGGTCGGAAACCGGTGATCTGAAAGGCGAATTGAAATTTGACGATGACGCCGACGTATCCGGGCCTCTGGACATCGGTATCGCCATGCAGCGAACGGTCGCCGCCAACGATGAACGAGCCCATAATAAGGAGCAGCGAATCATCGTTGTCGGTGACGGCGATTTTCTCTCCAATGCCTATCTCGGCAGTGGCGCGAATCTGGCTCTCGCCCTGAACATCTTCAACTGGCTGGCAAACGACGAAACCCTCATCGACATCCCCGTGAGGAGCGCGCCGGATCTGGATTTCGAATTGTCCCGCACCACCGCGGTTCTCATTCGTGTCGGCGCGATGTTCGGCCTGCCTGCCCTGCTTCTGGGGACCGGATTTTTCATCTGGCGCCGGCGTCGCCGCCTCTGAATACTGGTGAGGCAACGCACGCTCATCAATCTCGCGCTGCTGCTGGTGGTAGCCGGCCTTGCGCTATTCATTGCGTTCGCACCGGACGAAGAGGCGCCTCTCGATCTGGAGCCGCTCAGCGACGAGAATCCGCGCGCCGTATCCCGCATAGGCCTGAAACCGGCCGCGGGGACATCAATCGAGCTACGCCGCGTGGACGGCGTCTGGCATCTCGTCGATCCCATACGCATCGCCGCCAACGACTTTCGCATCAAATCCCTGGTGCAAGTGCTGGAAGCGCCGGTACATGCGCGCATGGATGCCGCCCCGGAGCAACTTGCCCGATTCGGCCTGGCGCCACCGCAGGCGCGCATACTGCTCGACGATACAGAGGTCCTGTTCGGAGACACCGAACCGATACACGGGCGCCGATATCTCCTTTACGACGGGAAGGTCGTGTTGGTGGACGACGCTTTCTTCTCGCACATCAGGTCGAGCGCCGCCAACTACGTGAATCTGGCGTTGCTCGGCCGCGACCCGAGCCCGCAGAGCTTCGTGCTTCCAGGCATTCACCTGTATCGAGATGCCGGCAACTGGCGTCTGGACTCCGACGACGAGAATGTGGGCGCCGACAGCATTTCGATACTGGTGGATACCTGGCGCCACGCGCAAGCCACGACCGTGCGCCCCTACGAGCAGTCACTCGATTGGAACGATGTGATTCGCATCGAGCTGGCCGACGGCGACCTGCGCTTCGACCTCGCACACACCGAATACGAGCTGATCCTGGGCCGCCCCGAGCTCGGCATTCAATATCACCTGACCAAGGCTGCCGGCGCTCGGTTACTGGGTTTTACGCCCCCTGACGGGTAGGTTGGGGATTAATGGGGACAGATCTATTTACTCGATCTATTTACTCGCGGGGGGCGGTTCCCGCCCCCCGCGAGTAAATAGATCTGTCCCCATTAATCTCGATCTCAAGCTTCGGCGGTTTCGTCCTCGCCTGCGTCCGGCGTGCGCTTGCGCACGTAGATCCTCGAGAAAATCACACCCAGCTCGAACAATACCCACATGGGGAGCGCCAGCAGCGTCTGGGAGATGATGTCCGGCGGGGTCAGCATCATGCCGAGCATGAAAGCGCCGACGATGATATAGGGACGTTTTCTGACCAACTCGGCCGGCGTCGTGAAACCGGTCCAGACCACCAGAATGGTCGCGATGGGAACCTCGAACGCGAGGCCGAAAGCGAAGAAAATCTTCAGTACGAAGTCCAGGTAAGCGCTGATGTCGGTCATGATGGCCACGCCTTCCGGTGCGACCGCCTGGAAAAAAGCGAACATCAACGGAAAGACAACGAAGTATGCGAATGCCATGCCCAGATAGAAAAGCACGGAGCTCGTTATCAGCAGCGGGAAAACGAGACGACGTTCGTGCTTGTACAAGCCGGGCGCGACGAACGACCACACCTGATACAGCACGACGGGCATCGCGAGAAAGATCGACAACACGATGGTCAGCTTGAAGGGTGTCAGAAACGGCGATGCCACCTGAATGGCGATCATGCTGGTGCCCTCGGGAAGATAGCGCAACAGCGGCTCGGCGAGCAAGGCGTAGAGATCGTTCGCAAAGGGAAACAACACGACAAGAAAACAGAGCACGGCCAGCACGACGCGCAGCAAGCGATTGCGAAGCTCCACCAGGTGCTCGACGAAGGTCATCTCGCCCTGCGCCGGCGCCTCGTCGTCGGCAACTTCGTCGGTCTTATCGGGATCGTCGCTCATCGGATTCGGTGTCCTGGGCGGCTTCGTCCGTCGTCTCGGCCGGAGCCTGCGCCGGCACTTCGACACGCGCGCTCACCGCCTCTCCGATGGCGGTAGCGGCGGCTTGCGGTGTTACCCTGTCGACTCCGGTCTCATCGTCGCTGCCGAGGGTATCGGAAGCGCCGGGTGGGTCGATTGTTTCCCCGGACATCAGCTCCTCGGCGTCCTTGTCGACGCCGGCGAATCCCCTTTTTGCATCGCTGATGGTGCTGGTCGTTTCGTCGACAATGTCCTGGAGCGAACTCAATTCATCAGGCTTGTCCAGCATCTTCTTCAACTCGTCGGCCTGAATCTCGCGCTCGATGTCGTCACGGACCGTGCTGACGTAACGGCGGATGCGGCCTACCCAGAGACCGACCGTGCGGGCGAGCCCCGGCAGACGGTCGGGACCGACCACCAGAAGCGCCACGACGCCAATCAGCGCCAGCTCCCAAAAGCCAATATCAAACATCGGGAATCTGAGATTGAAGCGAGCAGCTTGCGCGCCTTGCGCTTCGCCCGCCAGAGAAAACAAACCGCGAGTCCGCACACTCGGGCGCGCCCCCGCACCTGCTCATGGCCGCGAACCGCTAGGCGCTGTCCCGCTTCTTGTTGGCGACCTCTCCATCGACCACATTGTCAGCTGGTTCCTGCTCGAGCTGGACGGATTCCTCGATGGTCTCCTCCTTCCCGCTGTCTTTCACGGCGCCGCGAAAGCCCTTGATAGCCGATCCCAGATCACCGCCGAGATTGCGCAGCTTCTTGGTGCCGAACAGAAGCAGCACGATCACCAGCACAATCAGCAGTTGCCATAAACTCGGGCCCATATCTCCTCTCTCCCCATGGCTTGGCCGTCCGGTGGAAGCGACCATCGCACATGGATGTGCAGGTGCCGCGAAGCACAGGATGTGCGAGAGCGGCCAAAGGGGACACTTTAGCGGAATTCGGGGTCCGCCACTACGACCCTCCGTGAACAATTGGAAACGATGGCCAGGGAAAATCACCAGGGAAGCTCATTCCCCGGTATCGCGACCGGCCTTCTCCTCGATACCGGAAATGCCGAAGCGGCGTTCGAGCTCCGCGAGCACGTCCCGGGGGTGCAGGCCACGAGCCGCCAGCATGACCAGGCAGTGAAACCAGAGATCCGCGGTCTCGCGCACAAGGGCGCCGGGGTCGTCCTCCCTGGCGGCGGCAATGGCTTCGGCGGCCTCCTCGCCGACTTTTTCCAGCACCGCGTCCAGCCCGGCGGCATAAAGGCCGGCCACGTAGGAGCTGTCCGGAGACGCGGATTTTCGCGCCTCCAGGACCTCGGCAAGCTTGTCCAGTGTATCGCTCATGGTGTCTGACTAATCGTGTCCGACAGAGGCCCGGGCGATATCCCGGGCCCGGAGCCTTCAGTCCGCCTTGTAGATTTTCTCAGGAGCTTTGAGCACCGGGTCGACGCTTTCCCAGCGCCCATCCCGAAGCTTCTTGTAAAAGCAGAGTCTCCGCCCGGTGTGGCAAGCGATACCGCCCCGCTGATCGACCTTGAGCAACACCGTATCCGCGTCGCAGTCGAGCCGAATTTCGGCGATCCGCTGCACGTGTCCGGACTGCTCACCCTTCTTCCACAGGCGCCCGCGGGACCGCGACCAGTACACGGCTTCGCCCTCGTCCAGCGTCCGTGCCAGCGATTCGCGACTCATCCAGGCAAGCATCAGCACATCGCCGCTGTCAGCGTCCTGAGCGATCGCCGGAACCAGCCCGTCTGAGTTCCAACGGATTTCCTCGAGCCACCGGGCCATGCCGGCTCCTCCTCGTACCCAATGAATCGATGATACACCCATCGGCGCTCGTTCTTGACCCGCCGGGGTCTGGCCTGCTTAATGGACACCAATGACCATTCGAAAAGTATGCGTGCTCGGAGGAACCGGGTTCGTCGGACGGCATCTCTGTTGCGAGCTCAGCCGCCGCAAGCTGGAGATTCGGGTGCTCACGCGCCGGCGTGAAAGAAATCGGGATCTGATCGTCATTCCGAGCCTGGAGCTGATGGAGACCGATGTGCACTCGGTCGCTGATCTGAGCGTGCAGATGAAGGGTTGCGACGCGGTCGTGAACCTCATTGGGATCTTGAATGAACGGCGCGGGCCAGGGCAGGACTTCGCCAGCGTGCATGGCGAGTTGCCCGCCAAAGTCGCGGAAGCCTGCCGCTACAACCGCATTGGCCGTCTGCTGCACATGAGCGCCCTCGGCGCCAGCAGCGACGCACCCAGCAAGTACCTCGAGTACAAGGCCGAGGGCGAGAACGCCGTGCACCGCTGGGCTGACCAGGGTCTGAATGTCACGAGCTTCCGGCCGTCGGTGCTGTTCGGCAGCGACGATGATTTCTTCAATCGATTCGCCACTCTTCTGGCCATGAGCCCCATCGTGTTTCCCCTGGCTTGTCCGAATGCGCGCATGTCGCCGGCGTACGTAGAAGACGTCGCCAGAGTGTTCGCCGACAGCCTCGAGCGCAAGAGCACTTACGGCCAACGCTACGATCTGTGCGGGCCGAAGCAGTACACGCTGCGGGAGCTGGTGGAGTATACCGCGCGCCAAACAGGCAACGGGGCGCGCATACTGCCGCTCGGCGATACGCTTTCGAGGCTCCAGGCGCGGGTTCTCGAATGGGCCCCCGGTAAACCTTTCAGTCGCGATAACTATCTGTCATTACAGGTGGACGGGGCATGTGAGAACGACGGCTTTGCAGAGTTCGGTGTCCGTCCAACGAGCATCGAGTGCATCGTTCCGTCGTATATCGGGCACCAAGGTAAAATGGACGTCTACCGTGAGTTCCGCCGTGCCGCCGGACGTTGACACACGGGGCAAATTGCCGGTTAAACAACGAAGCCGAGCAGCACGACCCCCAGTACGAGCCGATAAACCACGAAGGGAAACAGTCCCACACGTTCCACCAGCTTGAGAAAGAAATGGATGGTGGCGTAGGCACAGACGAACGATATTATCGTTCCTGCGAACATGGCTTCCCAGGCTACCGGAGTCTGACTGGACCACGCCTCCAGCGCCTCGAGCAGGCCCGCCAGGGCGACCACGGGTATCGACAGGAGAAAAGAGAACCTCGCGGCAGTTTCGCGCTTGAGGCCCAGGGCGAGCCCGGCGGTGATGGTAACGCCTGCCCGCGAGGTCCCCGGTATCAGCGCCAGGGCCTGGGCGGCACCGATGATGAGCACGTCTCGCCAGCCAATATCCGCATCGCCGCGCGCGCCGCGATTGCGACGATCGCTCCACCACAGCAGCAGTGCGAAAAAGATCGTTGCCGCGGCGATGACCGAAGCGCTGCGGAAGCTCACCGTGCCGATGGCGGTCAAAACCAGCCCGAAGACGCCGACGGGTACGGTACCGATCACCAGATACCATACCCAGACGCTGTCGCCGACGCGGCGACGCGTCGCGATGGAGTGCAACCAGTCGCGGCCCATGCGCGACAGATCGCGGCGAAAATAGCCGAGCACAGCCAGCAGCGTGCCTACGTGAACGGCGACGTCGAAGGCCAGACCCTGGTCGGGCCAATCCACCAGCAGGGGCAGGAGTATCAGATGGGCGGAGCTGGAGATCGGCAGGAATTCGGTGATTCCCTGGAGCACCGCCAACACCACGACCTGAACCCAGTCCACCCGCAATCTACCCCTTGCTAAAGGCGGCCACGCAGATCGCGGCCGGAAAATCCCCCCAGGGATCCATCGTAGCTGCGCGCAAGCGCCAACACCTTGATGGCCTCTCCCATTTCGCCGGGCAAGGTAAGCCGCTTGATTTGAGCGGTCAACTCGGCGTGCTGACGACTCGCCGGATCGACCCCCCGACATGCCTCGAGCAACCCGGTCGCCAGCAGAAACTCCGCCTGGGTCGTATACGCCGCCACGTCGAGCCCGGCGCCGAGCGCCGCCTCCGCGACCGCGGTGAAATCCACATGCACGGAGATGTCCTGGAGCCCGGTGAGAATCAGCGGATCATCGTGGGCCTGGTGCCGGTGGAAACAACGCAGCGTGCCACTCGAACGCTGCGGATGGTAGTACTCGGCGCGGCCATATCCATAGTCGAACAACAGCGCTACTCCGTTGTTCAAGCATGCACCGAGGCTGGTGATGAAGCGTTGCCGAGCCGGCGCGCATTCTGAGACGTAGCCTGTCGGTAGTGGATGATCGAGCGTGCCAAGAATAGTCTCCATATGCTTCCCGAGCGTGCTCCCCGAGCAGTCGGCTTCGACCCACCGAAAGCCGCCGTCCTGCCATCCGACCCGGCATTCACGAAGCTGTGCCGCGTGCACGCGAAATCGATGCGCCGGCATCGCGTCGAGCACTTCGTTGGCAAGCACCACGCCGCAGAATTCCCGTGGGAATTCGTCGTTCCAGCTGACCTGCCCCGCGACATCTCCCAGGCGCGACGCGATATGTGTGCGTTGCCGCTCACGCAAGGCGGGGCTGCGCTCGATGACGAGATACCTTCGCGGCAGGCATCCCGCCTCGGCCAGGCTCTCCAGCAAATCGGCCGCGAGAGCGCCGGAGCCGGCTCCCACCTCGCAAATATCACCGCCGCCGAGCTGGCTCAGCACCTCCCCTACCTGTACGGCCACGCATCGGGCAAACAACGGCGACGATTCCGGCGCCGTGATGAAATCACCGCTACTGCCGAACTGGTTGGCGCCGGCATGATAGTAGCCGAGCTCCGGGGCAAACAACGCCAGGTCCATGTATTCGGCAAAGCTGATGGCGCCGCCGGCCTGATCGATGGCCGCGCGTATCAGGGCAACGAGCCTTGGATTCCCGCCGGTCACGTCGGCGTGCGCGCTCATAATCTCATCGCTGTTCACAGCATTTAACCGTCAACACGATCTACAATCTTCCCGTGTCCGCGCCGACCCGTCGAGGAAACCCCATGCACAACGCGCCTGACTCCCTGCAATCGAAAGTCGCCCTCATAACCGGAGGCGCGCGCCGGATCGGTGCGGAGATCGCGCGCTGCCTGCATGAGGAAGGAATGAACATCGCTTTGCACTACCGGACGTCCCTGGACGACGCCAGACGCTTGCGCGACGAGCTCAATGCCGCACGCCCTGCGAGCGTACAGCTCTTCGAGGCCGATCTGCGCGACACGGCAGCAATAAAGGAGATGGTCGCTTCGGTCACGGATACCTTCATGCGCGTGGATGTTCTCGTCAACAACGCCTCCAGCTTTTTCGCGACACCTCTGGACACGATTGATGAGGGCGCGTACCAGGATTTGCTGGACACTAATCTGAAAGCGCCGCTGTTTCTCGCCCAGGCGGTAGTGCCACAACTCAGATTAGCGAAGGGCTGCATTATCAACATCGCGGACATATATGGACTGAAACCGCTGGCCACTCACGTGGCCTACTGCGCGTCGAAGGCCGGACTCATCATGATGACGCGATCACTGGCCCTCGAGCTGGCTCCGGATATCAGGGTCAATGCTATCGCCCCTGGCGCCATCCTGTGGCCGGAGACGGGCTCCGACGACATCGAACGGGCGGCCGTGCTCGCGAAGACACCCATGGGCCGCGCCGGCGAGCCTGCCGACATCGCGCAGACCGTCCTTTTCCTCGCCCGTGAAGCCCACTATGTCACGGGCCAGGTCATCAAAGTCGACGGTGGGCGGGCGATAGGCTGAGGTGCAATGCCGCGCGCATCGAGCGACGTTCGTCACCGGGAACGCCGCTCGATGTCCGCCATGTGCACGCCGAAGCCGTCGCCACGACGATCCCGGAAGTAAAGGCGCAGCGCCCGCTCGATGGATGGAAAGGCGATCTCCTCCCAGGGGATCTCGTGCTCATGAAAAAGCCGCACCTCGAGACTCTCGGCGCCGGCGGAAAAATCGAGGTCCAAGAGACGCGCGAGGAAGATCACGTATACCTGATTGAGTGCGGGAATGTTGAGATATGCAAATAGCTTTCCCATCTCGACTCTGGCATTAGCCTCCTCGAGGGTTTCCCTGGCCGCCGCCTGGTCGGTGGACTCGCCGTTTTCCATGAACCCGGCGGGCAGGGTCCAGAGACCACTGCGAGGCTCGATGGCACGGCGGCAGAGCAGCAGCTGCTCGTTCCACTGCGGGATGCAGCCGGCGACGATCTTCGGATTGCTATAGAAAATCGTACCGCAGCTATCGCACACATGACGCGCGCGGTCGTCACCGGGCGGGACACGGCTCGTCACGGGGGAACCGCATTGGCTGCAGAAGTTCATACTTCAAGACCGGGAATCGGTACCGTTATGAATGTTCACCTTGCGCAGTGCGCCTGCGTCGCCTTCCAGGCGCGCCCACATGGCCGCAAGGGTCTCGCCGCTCACCGGGTGCCTGCGCTCACCGGCGATCTCCGCCAACGGACACAGGACAAAAGCCTGAGAGCTGATCTCCTCGCGTGGAAGCACGATTTTCTTGTCGCGCATGACAAGGTCGCCGGCCAGCAGAAGATCCAGATCCATGGTTCGCGGAC
>CAXMNG010000092.1:0-2663 GCA_964194585.1 Salibacteraceae bacterium
ACATGTGCAGAATACTCTTGCGACGCGCTTGTCCCAGGGGAGTTGACAGAAGGTCTCCGGGTCCGCAATTCCGACCAGCTCCGAGGCTTCCGGGCCGTAGCCGATGTATTGGCCGTGGCGATCGAGATACAGATTCGCCGTCGAGCCGTAGACCAGCTGAAAGCCACGCTCGGCGATACGCTCCCAATGATCGGCGGGAATGCCCTTGCCGACGATACGGCCGGTCACGGAGACAAACTGAAAGTAGATATACCTGATGTTCAGCTCATTGATCTTTTCCCGAACCTGCTTGACGAGTTCGGCTCTCCCCGGTGCGTTCACATGGGCTTCCAGATCGGTCATTGTGTTGTCCTCCTACCGCCGACTGTCTGCATCGGCATTGTTCTAGTTTCCGCCGGGTTAGTGGCCCGGTCGATTATTTTCAGCTCCAGGGGAAAGGGCTGTTGGACACCGGATGCAACTTTCCCTCGGCGTAGCGCGAAAAGCGAAATGGTTTGAGCAGCTCGCTCTCGGTACCGCAAATCTCGCCAGCCACGATCTTGCCGACGCCGATCATCTTGTAGCCGTGATTCGAGTCCGCGATGACGTAGCAGTTTTCCCGAAATACATCGAACACCGGAAAGCTGTCGGGCGTAAAAGCCCCAATGCCTCCCGACGGTTCGTCCTTGTATTTGATAATCTGGCCCGAGAAGCGCTTCTGGCAATGAGCCAGCGCCGAGCACCACATGTGGGCGAACGCATCGTCGACGACGTAGTCGGGAGACTCGGTGCCGTAAGGGTCCACCTTCACGTTGTCGGGCGACGTCATCACCTTGTGAGGCGCCGCGCCACCTTGAATTCCGCCGAAGTGAAAATCCGGTTTGTAATAAATGCCCCACATCTGCTCGGTAATCAGCGATCCGTCCACATCGGAGAGAAGCGCCGCATCGCTGTCCACATGGATGACCGGCGGAAATCCGCCGTCGTTGGTCTTCTGCAGATCCGGGTCCACGCCCAGCGTGCCTTCCTGCAACGACCAGAACACCCACATGGGGATGCCGTCGTGCATAGCGCCGTCGCTTCCCTTGATGCTGACGGTGGGTGGCAGATCGAGCATCTCCCAGAAACTCTTGACCCAGGGACCGGCGGCCACCACCACATAGTCGCATTCGATACGGCCCCGATCGGTTTCTACCGCCGTAATGGCGCCACTGCCATTGGCGCATGCGAACCCGGTTACCGTGACACCGGTCAGGATTCGCACGCCCTCGGCTTCCGCCTTGTCGGCAAGACCGTAGAGGCTGCTGGTGTTGTTGGCGTAGCCGCCCGGCTTCTCGTGCAAAACCGAGGTTATACCCTCGGCCCGCCAGTCGTCGAATAAGCCGCGCATGTAGTCGGCCGACGCCTTCCTGCCCTCGACAAATACGGATTCGTAGCCGATCTGCTTTTGCTGCTCGGCGATGCCGGCGACGTCTTCGCGCATGCACTCGGGGCTGATCTGCATATAACCGACCGCATGGTAATGATAACTGTCGGGATCGCTTTCCCATACCGACACGCTGTGGGCCATGAGCTCGCGCATGGCCGGCTGGAAGTAATTGTTGCGCACGACGCCGCAGGCGATCCCCGAGGCGCCCGCGCCGATGGAGGTCTTGTCCACCACCAGGACATTCTCACCGCTGCCCCGGCCATGGCTTTTCAGCTCCTGGGCGAGATGAAACGCCGTGCTGAGACCGTGAATACCGGCTCCGATGACCAGGTACTTCGTATGGGAGGGAAATGCCATCCAGAACACCCTGCGTTGGACCAAATCCGGTCCGGATTACGACGAATAGCGCCCGCGGAACCCTGCCGTCAGGCGCCACCGCCACCCCCTTCCCGACAGGCAACCCCCGCTGGCTTTCTTGCGGCCTCGGCTGCCCGGTGCCCGCTTGCAGCGCTTCGACGGGAGGGGGTATATTCAACTCCGCTTTCGGACCAATTTCAAGCCTGACCGAACACGCGAGTGATCCAATTTAATACCACAGAGCCTGGGCGCGATGGCCGATAATCTCCGCGACGACAGCAGGCAGGCGGCGCCACGCCCCGGGACAGGCCCGCCCCGCGCGACTCCCAGTGGGTCCGCGCGAATTGTCACGCGGCTCAGGCGCGCCATTCTCGACGGCGACTACGGCTACCGAGAAAGGGTACCGTCGGAGCGACACCTGGCCGTGGAGTACGGTGCTGCGCGCGGCACCGTGCGTACGGCACTCGAGCAACTCGAGGATATGAATCTCGTCACCCGGCGACCGGGAAGCGGCACCTTCGTCCGTTACCGGGGACACGCCGATGACGAGGACATTGCCGAGCACACTTCGCCCCTGGAGCTCATCGAGGTGCGCTTGTCGGTCGAGCCTTCGGTGGCGCGCCTGGCCGTCGTGCACGCCAATGCCCAGGATATCGAACGCTTAGCCGATGCTCTGATGCGGGTGGAAGCCTCTAAAGACGATCCGGAATCCTTCTCGCGCGCCGATGAGATTTTCCATCTGGCGCTCGCCGAGAGTACCCGAAATCCCCTGATGGTCTGGCTGTACCGTCATATCAACGATGTTCGCGGACACGGCCAGTGGAGCGCGCGAAAAGACAAGATCCTCACACCGGACCGTATCATCGCGTACAACAAGCAACACCGCGCACTGTTCAAG
>CAXMNG010000093.1:0-8772 GCA_964194585.1 Salibacteraceae bacterium
TGCTGGCGGCCTTTGCCGAAGACACCTTCGACGTCGGCAAGCGCCACGTGAACATCGCCGTCAACGACAGCCAGTTCACGCGCACCCGCCGCTGGGGTCTGCCGGAGATCTCGCTGATCCTGGGCCTGGTACTGATCACGGCCGCCGTGGCCTGGACCTTCATCCAGCGTTCCGACGCCGTCAGCGAGCGGTTGCGGCAGTGGCTTCCCGGCGGGGCCTCCCAGCAGATGTCTCAGCAGGCTACGAACCAGGGGCAATCGGGTAGCGAGGGGAATGCGGCAGCCATGCCCGAATCGGCACACACCGACCGCCAAGCGGCGATCGGTGTGGATGCGTCTTCATCGGCGGTTGCCGATGAAAGTCCGCTGGCATCGGTGGCCACGGATGCGGATGCGATGACCCGGGCAACCGGCGCCACGGATGGGCCGTCCCGGGAGCAGGGCAGTGGTTCAGGGACGCCAGCCCAACCGGTGAGCGCGCAGCCGCCGGTGCCCATCGCACGCGACGGTAGCCGGCTGGTGCTCTCGGATACTCTCAGACAACCACCGCAGTCGGATGCTCGGATGGTCGAGCCGACCTCCACGGCCGCGCCCGACGAGATCGCATCCGCGGCCGGCGGCGTTCAGCCGTCGTCCACCGGGTTGGCCTCGGTGCCGGAGCAAGCCGCCGAACCCGGGGCGGTGGCTGTGGGTGCGCCAGCCGTCGACCAGGAGGCCGTCGACCAGGCGGCGGTCGAGACAATTGCCTCGCCGGCCGAGGAGACTCTGGTGCTGGTGGTCGAGGCATTGGGACCGCTCACCGAGGCGCGTCTGGTGGCGACCCGGGACTGGCTGCAGGCCGCCAATGAGCAGCATTTCAGCATCCAACTGCTGCTCACGGATTTCGCCCGCAGGGCCAATCTGGAGTATTTCCTGCGCGAGCGCCAGGCCGCCGGCGAGGTGGATGATTACTTCGTCTTCGAGACGCGCATACGCAGCAATATCTGGTACGGGGTCCTCTATAAGGAGTACACCAGCTTCGGCGCCGCCAAGGCGGCCCTGGAGGAGCTGCCAGAGGAGTTTCGCTACCACCAGCCCTTCATCCGTAAGGTGGGCGACATCGTCACCCTGGGCTAGACTGGCGCCCGCCCGGGTGCCCCCCTGAATGGGTCCGGACATCGGCCCCGTTGCGGGCCTTCCGGAGGCCGAAAATGAGACCTTCAACCCTTGGCCTGGCCCGGCCAAGTGTGCGATCCTCGAAGATCTCAGGCAACAATCGAGCTAATATTTATAACTGACTGTATCTGCTGAAATCTCTGCCGAAATACGTACCGCCTGGAGGCGGCCGGTAATAACCGGTAATAACCGGTAATAACAGGTTGGTCCGCGCCCCACGGCTGGCGCAGGACTGCCGATCGAGCGAGGTCATCCAATTGGGGAACTGGGTCTCAGTTCTTTGCAAACGCACTATCTATATTCCTATGGTTCTCACACACCTAGAGGCTGGGGAAGTGCAGGGATATGTCCTGGATAGGGTGGCCCGGCGCCTGCGAATCGGCGCCGCGCTCGTGCTCGTTTCATTGCTGGGCGGGTGCCAGGGTCTTGCACCGGAGCCGCGGCCGATCTCGTCGGGGCATATCAGCGAAAAGGCGCCGCCAACGCCGGCGGCCAGCAGCATTCCGGCCCCCGTACGTAGAACGCCGTTCGTGCCGAAGCCGGTTGCCCAGCCGTCGGAGGAGACCTATACGGTGGTGGTCAACGACGTACCCGTCAAAGAGCTGCTTTTCGCCCTGGCCCGGGATGCATCCATCAACGTCGATATCCATCCGGACGTTTCCGGACTGGCGACACTCAATGCCGTCGACCAGTCGCTGTTGCAAATTCTGGATCGGGTCTCCCGCCAGCTCAACCTGCGCTACGAGAGCCGGGGTGACAATATCAGCATCCGGCCGGACACGCCCTTCGTGCGTATTTATCGGGTGGACTACGTGAATCTGTCTCGCCAGGCCACCACGACCAGCAACGTGTCGACGCAGATCGCCTCCACCTCGACGGACGCGGAGGGGGGAGGTGGCGGAGGCGGTAACAATTCGACCACCATCGTCACCAGCAGCACCGAGTACCCTTTCTGGGACACGTTGGCGGAGACCATAGGCAATCTCGTCTCAGGCAGCGCCATCTCCGATGATCTCAGCGCCGAGGAGACGGTGATCATCAACCCCGCCAACGGTGTCGTCATGGTGCGCGCCACCGGAGTGCAGCACGAAGAGGTGCAGCGTTACCTGGATGAGGTGAGAGCCTCTTCGCGGCGCCAGGTGATGATCGAGGCAACCATCGTCGAGGTGCGGCTCAACGACAATTATCAGGCCGGTATCGACTGGTCCACACTTGCGTCCGGCGCGGCGCTCACCGCGACCCAGGCGTTGACGGGCGGCGTTACGAGTATCGGCCTTGGAGGCCTTGGACCACCGCCAACACCGCCCGTTGCGCCTTTCTTCAAGCTCGACTACACCAGCGGTGACCTTACCGGATCGGTCAGCCTGCTAAAGGAGTTCGGCGACACCCGGGTGCTGTCGAGCCCCAAGATCATGGCGCTGAACAACCAGACTGCGCTCCTCAAGGTGGTGGAGAACGTGGTCTATTTCGAAGTCACATCCAATACCACCCAGGCCCAGACGACGGCGGTGACCACATTCAGCACTACTGCCAAGTCGGTGTCGGTGGGGGTAGTGATGTCGGTTACTCCCCAGATAAGTGCGACGGACGAGATAACGTTGACGGTGAGGCCCACCATCAGCCGAGTGACCGGCACCGCGTTGGATCCCAACCCGGACCTGCTCATCCCGAACGAAGTTCCGGAGATCGCGGTACGCGAGTTGGAGTCCGTGCTACATATTGGCAGTGGTCAGCTGGCGGTGCTCGGCGGCCTGATGCAGGACGAAGTCTCCAAGCGATCCGACGCCGTGCCCTGGCTTTCGAACTCGGAAACCTTTGGTGACTTGTTCACGTCGCGCAACAACCAGTTCACGAAGACCGAGCTGGTTATCTTTTTACGTCCCTGGGTCATTCACACGCCGGACGTGCAGGCGGATCTGAAATCCTTCGAGCCGTTCCTGCCCGAAAATCTGGCAACGCAGAATATGCCGGTGGAATCACGTTTCGCGAAAGATTTGCCATGAGCTTGTTGATGGACGCCTTGAAGCGGGCGGAGAAGGCCCGCCAGGCGGAGGCTTCCAGCGACGGGGCGGAGCTCGATCTCGCTTCTACCCAGGGGTTCAGCCTGGACCCCATCGATGAGGCCGAATCCGGGGAGCGCCGGGAGCCCACCCTCGACCAACCCGCCCCGCCGACCGGTTCGGACAGTGATCTATCCCTGGAGAACACCCGGGCCATGCGCGGGCGTCTCGGCATCGACGAGGACTCAGGGTCCGTCGACGACACCGGCGGGCGTTCCATGGACGATTCCATATCCCTCATCGACGATGAGGATGCCATCGACCCCGACCATCGTATTCCTCATGACACGTCGGCCACGCTGCCCTCCCTGAAGCAGGCTCAGCGATCGGTGGACAACTATTTCGACGGCAGCGGCTCGGCCTCTATGACCCAGGACGACCTGCGCGCGGCCATGGACAACGAGGCCACCGCCCCTCAACGGCGTGTTGCCGGCGATACCGACACCCAACGTCGCGTGCGCGCCGTATTTCACGCCAAGGAGGCGAGCCGCAGCCGGCGCGGTCGCAACTGGGTGGTGGTGGGGCTCGTGCCGCTCCTGTTGCTGGCCATCGTGGGTGGCGTCGTATTCGTCTACTGGGACAGTCTCGCCGAGATGGTGTCCGGCAAGCCGGCCTTCGTACGGGCGCCGGCAACGACGTCCCCGCCTCCTGTAGAACCGGCGTCTCAGCCGGCAACCGACTCCGGACCCGCCGTCGCAGCGGCGCCGGTGGTGGTGGCAGGCACGCCGCAACCGGCGGCGGGCACGACGGCTGCTGCTGCCCCCACATCATCCACGGGCACACAGGCTTCGGGCGCGCCTGCGTCCACCGACGGCAAACCGACGGCGGCAACGGCGCCGGTGCCGACGGAATCCTCCCAGCGTGCACAACCGACCATGACCGAGCTTGCCGCATCGGCGCCTACTGCGGCGGCAGTGACCAACGCCACGGATGAATCCACCGGGCAGCGTTTGTCCGCCGACGAGCAGGTGGTCCGGGCGATTCGAGCGGCGGGACTGGCGCCTGCCTCCCCCACCGGCGGGGCGGCATTCAAGATCAAGCGCAAGAGAACACCGGACAAGCTGCATCCGCGCTTGTTGCGGGCCTATGAAAACTGGCTATCGGGAAATCTGGTGGCTGCCAGGCGCGACTATGAGCGCGTGCTGCGCTCCCATCCGCGCAATCGCGATGCCCTGCTGGGCCTGGGCGCCATCGCCGTGCGCGAGGGCCGGTGGGACGAGGCATCGGAGCGCTACACGGCGCTGCTGCGCCTCAATCCCAGAGACAGCGTTGCCCAGGCCGGACTCATCTCCGTGCACGAGAACGTCGATCCGCTGCGCGGCGAGAGTCAGATAAAGATCCTGCTGCGCGAAGAGCCCGATGCCCCGCACCTGCACTTCACGCTGGGCAACATGTACGCCGAGCAGAACCGCTGGGGCGAGGCCCAATCAGCATACTTCGATGCCTACCGCCTGCAGAGCGGCAACCCCGACTACGCATACAATCTCGCCGTCAGCCTGGACCAGCTCGGCAAGCCCGTCGCTGCCGCCGGCTACTATCGCCAGGCCCTCGAGCTGGCCGGCGAGAACGGCGCCGTCTTCGACCAGCCGAGCGTGCGTGACAGGCTCCTGCGGCTCGCTTTCGAGGATGCCGCTCCGTGACCGCCGACTCGCCAACCATCAACATCGAGGCTCCGCTCAAGACCCGCCGTATCGGTGAGACCCTGGTCAGCAAGGGCATCGTCAGCGAGGACCAGGTCCGCATCGCGCTGACCGAGCAGAAGTCGCGCAAGGAGCATCTTGGTAAGATTCTCGTGCGCCTCGGTTTCGCCACCGAGGGCGTCATCCGCGATGTTCTGGGCGGGGCACTCGGTTACGACAGCGTCGATTTGACCCGCGTGGTCGTGGACAGCGACGTCGTCAAGATCATTCCCAAGGACGTCGCCCGCCGCTATCACGTGCTCGCACTCACTTTCACCACCGAGCAGAACACGCTCACGGTGGCGA
The DNA here is from genome assembly GCA_964194585.1 of Salibacteraceae bacterium. Lineage (GTDB taxonomy): Bacteria > Pseudomonadota > Gammaproteobacteria > HK1 > HK1 > JAABYT01. The sequence continues at coordinate 5,200 of CAXMNG010000093.1, forward strand.
TGTCGGATCCCTTCAACGTCATTGCCCTGGATCAAATCAAGGCGCTGCTGGACGAAGACGTGCAGATAAAAGCGATGCTCGCGGGCGAGGCGGAGCTCGACAAGGCCATCGACCAGTTCTACGGCTTCGAGCTGTCCGTGGACGGCATTCTCCAGGAAATCGAAACCGGCGAGATCGACTATCAGAGTCTCGAGGAGGAGAGCGACGAGTACAGTCAGCCCGTGGTGCGGCTGGTCAACGCGCTGCTCTCCGATGCCGTCAAGCGTGGCGCCTCGGATATCCACTTCGAGCCTGAGCACGAGTTTCTGCGCATCCGCTACCGCCTCGACGGCGTGCTACGCCAGATTCGCAGCCTGCACCGAAATTACTGGTCGGCAATCGCGGTGCGCGTGAAAGTGATGTCGGGCATGAACATCGCCGAGATGCGTTCGCCCCAGGATGGCCGTATCTCCTTGTCGGTGTCGGGCCGTCCCGTGGACTTCCGTGTATCGACGCTGCCAACCAATTACGGTGAGAACATCGTGCTGCGTGTGCTCGATCGCCAGAAAGGTATCGTGCCCCTGGATGGCCTGGGTCTCGATGACGATGCGTTGAACACCCTGCGCCTGATGATGGCCCGGCCCGAAGGCATCATTCTCGTCACCGGGCCCACCGGCAGCGGCAAGACAACGACACTGTATTCCATGCTCAATCACCTGAATTCCGAGCAGGTGAACATCATGACCCTGGAGGATCCGGTGGAGTACCCTATGGAGATGATCCGCCAGACGTCGGTGGGCGAGGCGGTCCGCCTGGATTTCGCCAACGGTATTCGCAGCCTCATGCGTCAAGATCCGGACATCATCCTGGTCGGGGAGGTGCGTGATGAAGACACCGCGACCATGGCGTTTCGCGCCGCTATGACGGGGCACCAGGTGTTCACCACCCTGCACACCAACTCCGCCGTCGGCTCCATCGCGCGACTGCGCGACATCGGCATTAAAGCCGGCATCATGGCCGGCAACATCATCGGCGTCATTGCCCAACGTCTGGTGCGCAAGCTCTGCGTGCAGTGCAAGCAGGTCTACGATCCTTCCAAGCTCGAGCGTCAGTTGCTGCGTCTCGGGGTCGGTTCGGAAGCACCGCCGGTGTACAAGGCGAAGGGCTGCTCGAAGTGTGATCACACCGGTTACAAGGGGCGCCTCGCGCTCATGGAATTGCTGCGCTTCGATAGCGAACTGGACGATGTCGTCGCCCGGGATGGCACATCCAGAGAGCTGCAAAAAGTTGCGGCGACCAGTGGTTTCAGCACCCTCGCGGACGACGGCGTCCGGCGCGTGCTGGAGGGTGTGACCAGCATGGACGAAGTATCCAGAGTTCTCGATCTGACCGAAGGCATTGCCTGACCTCGCATCATGCCAGTGATGCAGTACAAGGCGATGGACGAGCGTGGCAAGGTCGCGCTCGGCCGTATGGAGGCGGTCAACGAGGCCGATCTGGAAGTGCGCCTGCGGCGCATGGGCCTCGATCTCATCAACTTTTCCGCCGCCAGGATCAAGTCTGGTGGTGTCGGGAACAAGGTCCCCCGCCGCGAGGTCATCAGCTTCTGCATGCAGCTCGAACAGCTGGTGTCCTCGGGGGTCCCGTTGGTGGAAGGCCTTCAGGACCTCAGGGATACGGTCGAAGACCGAAAGCTGCGGGATATCATCGCCGGCATAGTGGAGTCCATCGAAGGTGGTTCGACGTTATCAGTCGCCATGGAGCAATACCCGCAGGTCTTCGACAATGTGTTCGTCAACCTGATCCGCGCCGGCGAACTCAGCGGCCAGTTGGGTGCGGTGCTCAAGACCCTCACCGAAAGCTTGAAATGGCAGGACGAGCAGGCATCGCAGATGAAAAAGCTGCTCATGTACCCGCTGTTCGTGGGCAGCGTCGTCTTGCTCGTTGTCCTTTTCCTCATGACCTACCTGGTGCCGCAGCTGACGTCGTTCATCCTCATGATGGGGCAGGAATTGCCGCTGCATACCCGCGTGCTCATCGCCACGTCGGATTTCATGGTGGGTTACTGGTACGTGGTTCTGGGCGTGCCGGGAGTGCTTTTTATCATATTCATGGCCGTGCTGAATTCCAGCAGCGAGCTGCAGCTTACGGTCGACGGCTTGAAGCTCAAGGTCTGGATGATCGGGCCGATTTTCAAAAAGATGATCCTGGCGCGTTTCGCCAGTTACTTTGCGCTCATGTACCGATCCGGCATCACGGTGCTCGAGTGCATTCGTATCTGTGAAGGCCTCGTGGGTAACAAGGCCATCGAGGACGCACTGCATCGAGCCGGCCGCCAGATTAGCGAAGGCGCCAGCATCAGCGCCGGCTTCGAATATACGGGGCTTTTCCCGCCGCTCGTGCTGCGCATGTTGCGGGTCGGCGAGAACACCGGCGGGCTGGACGAGGCGCTCCTCAATATCAGTTACTTCTATGATCGGGACGTGTCGGAGTCGATCGAGAAAGTGCAGACCATGATCGGTCCGGCGATGACCGTGGTTCTGGGTGGCATTCTGGGTTGGGTCATCGTCTCGGTGCTGGGACCCATATACGACATGATCACGAAGATCGATATTTAGAAACATGTCGAGGCGAGTCTTTTTTCTAGCAGGCGGCCGAATGGCCGTGTACCACTGGTCGGGCGACGAGCTGCTCGAGCCACTGTGGTTCGGCGCCGACGAGGACGGCCTGACCGAGTTCGCCCTGTACCTGGCCCACGCCCCCCATGACCCCGTGTATTTGCTGGTGGACGTGGTCGAGGAAGAGTTCCGCGAAGAGTCCATCCCCCACGTGGTCGGCAACGACCGCCGATCCCTCATTCGCACGCGCCTGAATCGCCTGTTCCGCGATCCCACCTACAGCTACGCCGTCGTTCAGGGGCGGGACGCCGATGGTCGTCGCGATGACCAGGTGCTGTTCACGGCGCTCATCCGCCCGGATTTGCTGAGCCCCTGGATCGGCCAGATCGCCAAACACAAGATCCCGCTCGCGGGCATCTATTCTCTGCCCATCGTCAGCGAAGCGCTCATCAAACGCATGCCGGTGGAGTCCGATCACGCGCTGCTGGTAACGCTGCAGAGCACCGGCGGATTGCGTCAGACATTTTTCAACAAGGGACGCGTCAAGCTGAGCCGTCTGGCTATCATGCCGCCGGGCGAGACCCCGGGACATGCCTCCTACGTGCTCGGTGAAATCGAAAAGATCCGCCGCTATCTGAACAGCCTGCGCCAGCTCCCTCACGACAGCCCGCTGGACGTCTACGTCATCGGCACCCGCGACCTGTTGGCCGACATTACCCGCCAGTCGCCGGACTCCCTGACCACGCGTCACCACCTTTTCGAGCTGGACGAGGTTGCCGAAATGGTTGGCATGAAGGGTCCCTACGGCTCGGATTCCTCGGACCGTATTTTCGCCCATCTGCTGGCAAAAAGGCGCCTGCCGAACCAGTATGCACCGCCAAGCCAGACCCGCCACAACACCATGTACCGTACGCGTATCGGTCTGCTGGCCGCGAGCGTCGTGCTGGTGGTGGTGAGCCTCTTCGTCAGCGGCACC
>CAXMNG010000094.1:0-23245 GCA_964194585.1 Salibacteraceae bacterium
GAACCCCCGGGACCTTTCGGACCAACGGTTTTCAAGACCGCCGCTTTCGACCACTCAGCCACCTCTCCGGGGGTTGGGGAGGATACCGAAAAATGCCGAGCTCCGCGAAAGCCATGGAGCCAGCTTGCTGGGTTGCGGGGAGCTCGCGGGCCCCTGGAATGTCACATTAAGCTGCTGTAATGCGATTGATTCTCCGCTCCGCTCGCGTATGATCGACCCATCGACCTTGAAATCCGCCCCCGTCGCCCCCAAAATGGACGGGATAAAGCGTTAAATATCAGGAGGCTAAATCCTATGGCTACACCCAGTTATGTACCGGCACGGACCACGGAATCGGTACTGGCAACCAACAAAGTTATCCGCAACACCTACACGCTGTTGTCGATGACGCTGTTGTTCAGTGCGGTGATGGCGGGCGTGTCCACTTATCTGGTCATGCCGCCGATGACTTATCTGCTGTCCGTCGGCGGAGCGCTGGTGATGGTTTGGTTCGTGCTGCCCAAGGTCGCAAGGTCCGCCAACGGTATCTGGGTGGTATTCGCCATCACCGGATTGCTGGGATTCGGCCTCGGGCCGCTGCTGAACATGTATCTGTCGCTGCCGAATGGGCCGCAGATCGTGGGCGTTGCGCTGGCTGGCACGGGCGCCATCTTCCTCGGGCTGTCGGGCTACGCGCTCACTACCCGCAAGGACTTCAGCTTTCTCGGCGGTTTTCTGCTGACAGGGTTCATCGTGGTGCTGCTGGCGGCGCTCGCCAATATCTTCCTGGCGATTCCGGCCTTGTCGCTGACGATCTCGGCGGTCGTGATTCTCATCATGAGCGGGTTCATTCTCTATGACACCAGCCGCATGGTGCGCGAGGGCGAAACCGCCAACTACCTGCTGATGACGGTCTCGCTGTATCTCAGCATGTTCAATATCTTCATCAGTCTGTTGCACCTGCTGGGATTTGCGAGTAGCGACGACTGACCGCGTCGCCGAGGCAACGCATCCAACAATGCCCCGGACTCGTTCCGGGGCATTTCGTTTCTAGACCACTAAAGGGCGAAATCCGATGGATCTGTGGATGAAGATCGGTTCGGCCGTTCTGCTGGTGGCGATGCTGGTCGTTCTCATTCCGCGTGCCAGGCAGATGATGAAGGAGAGCTCCAAGGGCTCGCCTGCCCAGTGGGTCTCCTTTCTGATTCCCATCGGCATCGTCGTGCTGTTCGTGTTGTTGTTGATGCAGTTGGTGTAGGGCTGTGTTGGGCTTCGCTGTGCTCAGCCCAACCTACGGGATCGTTTCCTCGAGTTTGATTTCGCGCATACCGCCCAGATAGGGCTGCAAGGCCTTGGGTACCTCGATGCTCCCGTCCTGGCGCTGATAGTTCTCCATCACGGCGATGAGGGTGCGCCCGACGGCGAGGCCCGATCCGTTCAGGGTATGGACGAACTCTGGCTTACCGCTGTCGGGGTTGCGGAATCGCGCTTTCATGCGGCGCGCCTGGAAGGACTCGCAGTTGCTGCAGGATGAGATTTCACGATAGCGATCCTGACCCGGCAGCCACACCTCGATGTCGTAAGTCTTGGCGGCGGCGGCACCCATGTCGCCGGTGCACAGGGTCACCACCCGATAAGGCAGGCCCAAGCGCTGCAGCACGGTTTCCGCGTGGACGATAAGCTCTTCCAGGGCCTCATAGGACTTTTCCGGATGCACGATGTGCACCAGCTCGACTTTCTCGAACTGGTGCTGGCGGAGCATGCCGCGGGTGTCCTTGCCGTAAGATCCCGCCTCGCTTCGGAAGCACGGTGTGTGGGCTACCAGCTTCATGGGTAGCTCGTCGGCAGCGAGGATGCGACCGGCGGCGAAATTCGTCAGCGTCACCTCGGCGGTGGGCAGCAGATAGTAGTCTTCGTTCTCGACGTGGAACAGGTCCTCGCCGAACTTCGGCAACTGCCCCGTTCCCCTGAGGGTTTGCGCGTTTACCAGCACCGGAGTATTGGCTTCCAGATAGCCGTGCTCGGAGGTGTGCAGATCGATCATGAACTGGGCGAGACCCCGGTGCAGGCGCGCGAGCTTGCCCTTGAGAACCACGAAACGGCTCCCCGCGAGGCTGCTGCCAAGACCGAAGTCCATGGCATCACCGGCCGCTCCCAGATCCACGTGATCCTTCGGCTCGAAGTTGAACCGCGTTGGCTCGCCCCAGCGCCGCTCCTCGCGATTGTCGGCTTCGTCGTTGCCCGACGGCACGCTTTCATGGGGTAGGTTGGGGACGCCCAGCGCGATCTTCTCGAGCTCCTCCTGAATGGTCTCGAGGTTGAGCTCGTGGGTCTTCAGCTCCTCGCCAAGTCGAGAGACGTCGGCCAGCAGCGGCGCGATGTCCTCACCGTCGGCCTTTGCTTTACCGATGGCTTTGGATCGCGTATTTCGTTCGCTCTGCAGCTCCTGGGTACGTACCTGCACCTGCTTTCGCTCGCTCTCGAGCTGCGCGATGCGCGCAACTGGCAGATCGAAACCGCGCCGCTCGAGCTGCGCGGCCGTGTCATCGATCTGTTTACGAAAGAGATTGGGGTCGAGCATGGTATCCAGTCGTCAGTTCGATGACGTCATATCGGATCGTCATCATCGTTGCCGTGGGCTTTGTCCAGCTCGCGCAAACGTGCCAGCTTCTCGGCGATGCGGGCTTCCAGACCGCGATCGGACGGCGAATAATAGCGTCTTTCACCCATCTGATCAGGAAAGTAGCGCTCTCCGGCGGCGTAGGCTTCCGGCTCGTCGTGGGCATAACGGTAGTCCTTGCCGTGCCCGAGCTTCTCCATCAGGCGCGTAGGCGCGTTGCGCAGATGCACGGGCACTTCCAGCGAGCCCTGCGCCTTTGCATCTTTAATGGCGGCGCCGAAGGCTTTGTAAACGGCATCACTCTTGGCGGCGCAGGCGAGGTAGACGACCGCCTGGCCCAGAGCCAACTCGCCTTCAGGGCTGCCGAGGCGTACCTGCACGTTCCAGGCGTCCAGCGCGGTGGTGAGCGCTCTTGGGTCGGCAGTGCCGATGTCTTCGGAGGCGATGCGCACCAGGCGCCGGGCGATATACAGGGGATCGCAGCCACCGTCGAGCATGCGCGCGAGCCAGTAGAGGCTGGCATCGGGGGCCGATCCGCGGATGGACTTGTGCAGCGCGGAGATCTGATCATAAAAACTATCGCCGCCCTTATCGAAACGGCGCGCCGTGCCGCCGGAGAGCACCATACCCAGTAACTCTTCGTCGACCATGGCTTTGCCGTCACGCTCTTCGGCGAGCACCACCGCCACTTCCAGAAGATTGAGGGCGCGCCGGGCATCGCCGTCCGCGGCCTCGGCCAGCATGGTCACCAGGTCGTCCGCCATGACGACACCGCTGTCCCCCGCTCCGCGCTCGGGATCTGCCATGGCACGCTGGATGACCTGGCGGATATCGTCCACGGTCAGCGCCTTCAGCACGTACACCCGAGCCCGCGACAGCAGCGCACCGATCACCTCGAAGGAGGGATTTTCGGTGGTGGCGCCGATGAAAAGCAGCGTGCCGTCCTCCACGTGGGGCAGAAAGGCGTCCTGCTGGATCTTGTTGAAGCGGTGCACCTCGTCGACGAAAAGGATGGTATCGGCGCCGCTCGCCTGCCGGTGGAGCCGAGCCTGGTCCACGGCCGCGCGGATGTCCTTGATGCCCGCCAGTACCGCCGAAAGGCTCAGAAACTGCGCCTGGGCGTGGCGGGCGATGAGGCGCGCGAGGGTCGTCTTGCCGGTGCCGGGCGGGCCCCAGAACAACATGGAGTGCACCTTGCCGGCCTCGATCAGGCGGCGCAGGGGCTTGCCTTCCCCCAGCAGGTGGGTCTGACCGGCGAATTCGGCCAGCGTCGTCGGCCGCATCCGATCGGCCAGGGGACCGCCGCCGGTGGCCTCCAAGGCGCGTCCCATATCGGCCTCATCGAACAGACCCGGATGAACTGGATTCGCCACTGCCTCGCGACCGCCCTGAATGATGCTCGGGGACAAGTCTCGGGCTTTCCAGCACTGGATTCCAGTGCGCTCGCTCAACCGGCAACGATGGATTGCGTCTCATTTCGGAGCTGGCGCAAATTCATATTGATCCCCCCATGGAATATCGGATATAGATGCCACAGCCAACAACAAAATTCGGGCAAACCGCCCTACCCGTTTCCCGGGGAGGTCCGTGGCCGCGTGCCACCACCACTCCTTGAGAAGAACCCAAGGCCGCGCAAGCCATGGACGCGGACAATGGGAGATCGTTACGTCAACCACAAGCAGGAGACTGACCATGAAGTTAAAACAAAAACCAGGCGTATTCTTGGCTGCCGCGCTCGCCGGTATGATGCTGGCCGGCGGCGTTGCTCAGGCCCAGGACATGAAGTTCTGGCGTATCGGCACCGGCGGCGCCGGTGGCACCTACTTCCCCATAGGCGGCCTGATTGCTAACGCCATCTCCAACCCACCGGGCTCGCGTCCCTGCGACAAGGGCGGTAGCTGCGGCGTGCCGGGGCTTATCGCCATCGCGGTATCCACAAATGCTTCGGTGGCCAACGTCAATGCCATCGATGCCGGCCAGTTGGACGCCGGATTAGCCGGCGCGCAAAGCGTCACTCAGGGGTTCAACGGTGAAGGGAAGTTCGTTGGTAACGAACGGAAGAATATTCGCGTTATCGCCAATCTGTACCCGGAAGACATGCACCTGGTATTGCCCAAGGGCACCAAGCTCAGCAGTTTGAAAAATCTGAACGGCAAGAGCGTCGGCGTGGCCGCGGCCGGTTCCGGCACCCAGGTCTCAGTGCGCCAGATTCTCAAGCATTACGGAATCAAGGCCTCCGAGCATGAGCTGGGACTCGCGCAAAGTACCCAGCGCCTGGCCGACGGGCAGCTGGACGCCTTCTTCTATGCAGGTGGCACGCCGTTCGCCGCGTTGATCCAATTGGGTTCGACCAAGGGCTTCGAGCTTTACAGGTTCTCCAAGGACGAGCAGAAGGCGATCAACAAGATCATCCCCTACTACGTGGACTCGATGATCCCGGCCGGCACCTACGAAAGCATCGACTACGACGTTCCGACCTTGGCGGTGAACGGTCAGTTGATCACCTCAGTGGAGCAGCCCACCGAGCTCATCTACGAGATCACCAAGGCGCTGTGGAACAAGAACACCCGCAAGCTACTGGACAAGGGGCACAGCAAAGGCAAAGTCATCCGTATGGAGACCGCGCTCAAGGGTGTGCTGATTCCCGTGCATCCGGGTGCCGCGAAGTTCTACAAAGAAGCGGGCGTGATGAAATAACCCTCCGATGCGTTGGTGCAAGCGGGCTCGATCGGGCCCGCTTGCGCCCCGGCGCAGCACTGACGTTGATCCATTGGCTCGAGTAACAGGGATACGGGTATGGCGGAGTTCGACATCAAGAAGGCCGAAGAGCTGGAACAGAAGTACGAATCCGGCCTGCATACCCGCGCCCTCGGCCCCTGGCTGATAAAATTCACTTTCTGGTTTTCGGTTTTTTTTGCGGCCTACCACTACATCACCGCCGGCACCGGCGTGCCCGTCGACTACTGGCACATGGGCTTCCATATGTCGGGGGTCATTCTGCTGGTGTTCATCGGCTTTCCGGCGATCAAACGCGACCGTGCCTGGGAGCTGCATGCCAACACCTGGTGGCGCTACGCCAACGTACCGATCTGGGACTGGCTGTTCATCGTCGCCGGGATCGCCGCATCCCTGTATATCGGCGTCACCTGGTACGGAATAAATTTCGACTTCCTGGGCAGTAGCTTTACCCTGCAGGAGCAGGTGCTGCGCCAGGGCAATCCCGCCCGCATCGACGTGGTGTTCGGCACCATGTTGATTGTGGTACTGCTGGAAGCCGTGCGCCGCACCCTCGGCATGGTGGTGCCAATCATCATTATCTTATTCACGATGTTCGCGGTGTTCGGCCCGTACATGCCGATTCAGGTGCTCAAGCATCCGGGCATCAACTGGGCCCAGTACATCAACAATATGTATTTCCCCGCCGAGGGTATCTTCGGCATCACGCTGTGGATCGTGTCCACGGTGGTGTTCCATTTCGTGCTGTTCGGCGTGCTCGCCCAGCGCATGGGGCTGGGCCAGTTCTTCGTCGACATGGCGACGGTAATCGCCGGCCGCTACACCGGCGGCCTGGCCAAGGTCAGCGTCGTGTCGTCGGCGTTCTTCGGCACCATTTCCGGGTCTTCCATCGCCAACGTGGTCTCCACCGGATCGCTGACCATTCCCAACATGAAACGCATGGGCTACCCCGGTCATCTCGCCGGCGGCGTCGAGGCCGCGGCCAGCGCCGGCGGCCAGATCACTCCGCCGATCATGGGTGCCGCCGCATTCGTGATGGCCGAGTTCCTCGAGGTTCCCTATACCACCATCGTTATCGCCGCCGCCGTACCCGCTGCCATGCACTACGTCGGCGTCCTGTGCATGGTCCATTTCCAGGCCAAGCGTCTGGGTCTCAAGGGCCTGCCGCGGGAAAAAATTCCTCTGCTGTTCGCGGTCATCCGGCAAGGATGGCCGACGGCCGTGCCCCTGGTGGTGCTGATTTACGTTTTGTTCAGCGGCTACTCACCGCACATGGCGGCGTTCTGGGGGATCACTTCGGCGCTGGCGATTGGCTTTATCAATCCCATGCACCGGATCGGCATACGCGACGTCCTCGATGGCTGTATCACTGGCGTCAAATACGCTCTCGCCGTCGGTGCGGTGGGCGCCGCCATCGGCATCGTCATCGGCGTCGTCAACTCCACGGGTCTTGGTTTCCGACTCGGTTTCATGGTCACCAACAGCGCGCTGACCTTCGCCGAAAATTTTCATGTGCTGATTTCCTGGATACCTCTGATGGATGTGACACTGCAGGGATTGACGCTGTTCGTGTCACTGGTGCTGATCGCCATGACCTGCATTCTGATGGGGGCCGGGCTGCCAACCACCGCGCTCTATATCATGCTCGTGACCGTCGCCCATCCGGCCCTGGCCAACCTGGGCATTCCGCCTCTGGCGGCCCATTTGTTCGTGCTCTACTACGGTGTCATTTCCGAAATCACGCCACCGGTCTGCACCTCGGCCTATGCAGCAGCCGCCATCGCCGGCTCCAACCCGTTCAAGACCGGCGTCTCCGCATTCTCCTTCGGCATCGGCAAGTTGCTGGTGCCCATGGTCTTCGTCTACTCGCCGGCAATGCTGATCGTTCTCGACGACTACTTCACCTGGACCGCATTCCTGGAAACGGCCCTCACTTGCGCCCTGGGTGTGGCCATGATGGCGACCGCCGTCAGCGCTTACTTTATCGCCCCCATGCCCATGGGCATTCGAATTCTGATGGGATTTGCCGCCATCTTCATGGTCGCGCCGGGCGTTACCAGCGATCTCTACGCCCTGGTGCTGATTGCTCCGGTGTTGATCCAGCAAGGATTGGCCCGGCGGCGGGAACGTGACGCTGTCCCCGAAATTGCCTGACCCCGACGCCAGAGAAGCCATCGTCGTCGGCGCCGGCATCGTCGGTATTTGCACCGCGCTGGCGCTCCAGGACAAAGGTTTCAACGTCAGCCTCATCGACCGCGACGGCCCGGCAGAAGGTGCCAGCTACGGTAATGCCGGCGTGATCTCGCCCTGGTCCTGTGTGCCACAATCCCTGCCAGGCGTCTGGAAGAACGTACCGAGGTGGTTGCTCGATCCGGAAGGACCGCTGGCAGTACGCTGGGCCTACGCACCCCGCTTGTTGCCCTGGCTGGTGAAATTCTTCCAGGCCGGTGCGCTGCAACGACTGCCGGCACTCGCGGATGCCATGCTCGCGGTCAACCAGCCGAGTCTCGACTTGTACCGGCAGTTGCTGGCCGGCACCGGCGGGGAGAGTCTGGTCCAGAGCTGCCTCTATCTGCATGTCTATCGGGCTGTGGACGGTGCCGACCCGAATGCCCTGCCCTGGCGTTTGCGCCGCGAGCGGGGTGTGCCCTTCGAGATTTTGAGGAATGGTGCGATTCAAGAGCTGGAGCCGGAGATATCACCGGCGTTCCAATCGGCGCTGGTGGTCGAGCAACAGGGCCGCACGGTCAACCCGGGCCGCCTCGGTCAGGTTCTGGCGGCAAAGGCCGAGGCGCGCGGCGCACACTTCCTGCGTGGCCGGGTTACCGGCATCGTTCCCCGCCCCGACGGCGGTTATCGCATCGACACCGATCAGGGCAACCATGTCACGAAAACCGTGGTTCTCGCGGCCGGTGCCTGGTCGGCACGGCTGCTATCGGCTCTGGGCGTTCGCGTGCCGTTGGAGGCGGAACGGGGCTACCATCTGGTTTTCACCGATCCCGGCCTGACGCTCAACCACTCGATCCTCGATGCGGATCGGACATTTGTCACCAGCTCCATGGAGATGGGGGTGCGTAGCGCCGGAACCGCCGAGTTCGCCGGCCTCGATGCACCGCCCGACTACCGCCGCGCCCGGATCTTCGCACGCCACGCCAAGGCCCTGCTGCCGAATCTCAACACCACGTCCAGCGAGGAATGGATGGGGATCCGCCCCGCGTCACCCGATTCCGTCCCGTACATCGGCCCGGTTCCTGGACACCCACGCATTTTCTGTGGCTTCGGCCACGGCCACCTGGGACTCACCGGCGCGCCCATGACCGGGCGCATGTTGGCGGCCCTGGTGACGGAAGAGCGGTTGAACACGGACATGACGCCCTACCGTCTGGATCGCTTCCATGGCTGAGACCCGGGAGATACAGCCCTGAGTGTTCATGACGCCATCGTTGTCGGCGGTGGCCTGGTGGGTGCGGCGCTGGCTTTCGGCTTACAACGGCGCGGTTTGTCCACGCTCATGTTGGACGAGGGGGATATCGCGTTTCGCGCCGCCCGCGGTAATTTCGGCCTGGTATGGGTGCAGGGCAAGGGCGTCGATTTTCCGCCTTACGCTCAGTGGACCTGGGCGTCCGCGCAATCCTGGTCCGACTTGAACGCCGAGATACAGGAAATCACCGGCGAGGACATTGGGTACCGCCGCCCCGGCGGGGTCGACGTATGCATCGACGCTGGGGAATTCGAAACCACACGAGCGGAAATGCACCGCTTACAGTCCCACGCCCGACACTTCGAATACCAGATGCTGGACCGCACGGCATTGTCCGAGCTGCTTCCAGGACTCGGGCCGGAGGTGGTCGGCGGCTGTTATTCGCCCGCCGATGGGCATGTGAATCCATTGTTGCTGTTGCGTGGTCTGCACCAATGCCTTACCGCCAAGGGCGGGCGCATCGAAACCGGCAGCCGGGTGATCGCGATTCAACAGCGGGGATCGGCCTTTACCGTCGACACCATCGGGACGCGCCATCACGGCGCACGCCTGATTCTCGCCGCCGGGCTGGGCACACGGGAGCTGGCGGCGATGATCGATCTCGAGATCCCGTTGCGACCGGAGCGCGGACAGATTCTGGTCACGGAACGTCTGCGTCCCTTTCTCTCCCTGCCCCTGGCCAGGATCCGCCAGACCGTCGAAGGCAGCGTCCAGCTGGGGGCTTCCAATGAAGACGCGGGCCTCGACGATGGCACGCGCGTTTCTGTCATGAACCGAATCGCGGCCCGCGCCGTGCGCGTGTTTCCCCATCTCGAACGCGCCCGCGTCGTGCGTGCCTGGGGTGCGCTGCGTATCATGACGCCGGACAGTTATCCCATCTACGCACAGTCCCAGCGCCATCCCGGTGCATTCGCCGCGGCCTGCCACAGCGGTGTGACGCTGGCCGCCGCCCACGTCCTGCATTTGGCCGCCGGGATTGCCGAAGGCTCTCTGCCCGAGGCGCTCTCGCCGATGAATACCCGGAGATTCGGCCGTGCGTAGGATCCCGCGCGACGATGCCCCGCAGGTGCACATGGAATTCGAAGGCCAACCCCTGCTCGCATTCACGGGCGATACCGTGGCCGCCGCCCTGCTCGCCGGCAACCACTGGAACTTCCGCACCACGCCGGTGAGCGGTGCGATGCGGGGGCCCTTCTGCATGATGGGCGTGTGTTTCGATTGCCTGGTGGAGATCGATGGCGTCGCTAACCGTCAGGCCTGCATGACCGAGGTTCGCGACGGCATGCGGGTCAAACGCCAGCTGGGGGCAAGCGACATGGGAGCGGATCTCTTCGCCGATGGTGAGCAGGAAACGCGACCGTGAAAGATCACTACGACATCGTCGTGGTTGGCGCCGGACCGGCGGGTATGGCGGCAGCCACGGTTGCGGCCGAGCACGGCGCTTGCGTGCTGCTCCTGGACGAGCAGCCGGTTGCCGGCGGCCAGATCTACCGTGATGTCGGCCGCCAGACACTCGACGATCGAAATATTCTCGGCCCCGACTATTACCACGGCCGCGAACTGGTCTCGGCGTTACAGGCGAGCGGCGCCGAGCACGTAGCCGGCGCCACCGTCTGGCAGCTTTCGCCGGAGCGGGAAATCGGCGTCTCCAGGGATGGAATCGCCCGGTTGCTGAGCGCCGACCAGGTGATTCTCGCCACCGGCGCCCAGGAACGCCCGTTTCCAGTTCCCGGCTGGACCCTGCCTGGTGTGATGACCGCCGGAGGCGCACAAGTGTTGCTCAAGTCCGCCGCCCTGGCGGCGCCCGATGCAATTTTCGCAGGAACCGGCCCGTTGCTTTACCTGGTGGCCAGCCAGTACTTGAAGGCCGGCATTCCCATCCGCGCCATCCTCGACACCACACCCCGAGCCAACCGGCTGCGCGCGCTGCCGCACGCGCCGGCCGCGCTGATGAGCATGGGCGCCCTTCTGAAAGGCCGGCGCTGGCTGTCCGAGCTTCGCGCCGCCGGCATTCCTTTTATCGAACACGTGGAGGATTTGAAGCTGCTGGGCACGGAGGGGCTCTCGGGCGTGGAGTACCGACACCGCGGTGGCTGGCAGCGCATGGATACGACCCGGGTGTTTCTGCATCAGGGAATTGTCCCCAACGTCAATTTGGCCATGGCCACCGGCTGCGCCCACCATTGGAGCGACGCGCAGCTGTGTTGGCACGCCGTCACGGACGTCTGGGCCGAGACCGATGTGCCGGGCGTCACCATCGCGGGCGATGGCGCCGGCATCGACGGCGCCAGGGCCGCGGAATGCCTTGGGCGTATTGCCGCTTTTGGCGCGCTCCACCGATGCGCACGCCTCGATGCCCGGGAGCGCGACCGGCTCGCCGCGCCACACCGGCGGGTGCTGTCCGAAGAGCGGCGTATACGGCCGTTCCTGGACGCCATGTTCCGGCCGTCGCGGCAATTTCGATTACCCGAAGACGACGCCACCATCGTCTGCCGTTGCGAAGAGGTGCCGGCCGCGCGGGTGCGCGAGTCCGTCGCCCTCGGCTGTGTCGGCCCCAATCAGTTGAAAGCTTTCAGCCGCTGCGGCATGGGGCCGTGCCAGGGGCGCTTGTGCGGGCTGACGATCAGCGAAATGATCGCCAGGCAGCGCGGCGTGCCGGTGGCCGAAGTCGGCGCGCTGCGACTGCGGCCGCCGGTGAAACCGTTGATGCTGGGAGAGTTGGCGGCGCTCACGGCGGTGCCCGAATCAATGCCGGAGCACGACTGAATCCGTGGTTACCCGCAACCGCACCGCCGACGCCATCGTTATCGGCGGTGGCTTGCATGGCTGCGCAACGGCACTGCATCTGGCCCGCGCGGGCCTGGCTGTCATCGTTGTGGAGAAGGACACCGTCGGTCGCCACGCCTCCAGCGCCAATGCGGGGGGCGTGCGCCGGCTGGGCCGGGCGTTGCCGGAGATCCCTCTGGCCGTCGCCGCCCTCGCCTCCTGGCATCGGATTCGCGACCTGGTGGATGACGACTGCGGCTTCGCCAGCTCCTGCCAGGTGAAGGTGGCGGAGACCGAGTCCGAATTGCACGCCCTGCGCCAGCGGCGAGAAACTGTACTGGGCCTTGGTTTCGAGCACGAAGAAATCATCGACCGGGCGCAACTTCGGGAGTTGGTCCCCGCCATTGCCCCCCATTGCGTTGGCGGCATGGCGGTGCACGGCGATGGCCACGCCAATCCCTTCCTGACGGTGCAGGCATTCAAGCGCAAAGCGCGCGCTCTTGGTGTCCGCTTTCTCGAGGGTGCTCCAGTCGAAGCATTGCAAAAGTCGGGGGAAACCTGGCTGGTCCGGTCGGCACGAGGGCGTCTGGAAGCACCAATCCTGGTCAACTGCGCAGGCGCCTGGGGGGGACACATCGCCGCCATGCTCGGTGAACACGCACCGGTGGAGGCCCAGGCGCTGATGCTGATGATCACGGCCCGAGTGAAACCCTTCGTCAAACCCGTCGTAGGAGCCCAGGGCCGGATGCTTTCCTTCAAGCAATTCGACAACGGCACGGTTCTGATCGGCGGCGGCCACCGGGGCCGAGCCGAACCGGAATGCAACCGGACCCATTTGAATTTCAGGGAGCTCGCCGCCAGCGCGATCACCGCGGCAGCACTGTTTCCCAGTCTGCGCGGCGTTCAGATCGTGCGCTGCTGGGCGGGAATCGAGGGGCAGATGCCGGACGGCATTCCGGTCATCGGCGCCAGCGCCGCAAAGGGCGCGTATCACGCTTTCGGCTTCAGCGGCCACGGCTTCGCCCTGGGTCCCATCGTTGGGCGAATAATTGCCGATCTCGTTGTCAAAGGAGACACCGATTTACCCATCGACGCTTTCGAGATCGGCCGGTTTTGAAGTGCCCCGCTTCCGCGGGAACATTTCCTCGAAACTACTTTAACTTCAGCGCTGGTGGACATGACCGCTCGCTCAATACTCGTCTTGATCGCTTACCTGGCGATACTTCCGGGCAACCCCGCCAGCGCCCGGGACGCTCCGCTGGTCGTTTTGTCCCGGGCCGGTATCTGGGAAGGCGTCTCACAAATGATCGGTTTCATGGGCCGGTTGTGGTTCGTCAACAGCGTGAAGTTTCGCAACCACAATTCCGCCGATCTGTACAGCTACGATCCTGTTTCCGGCGATGCCCGCTACGAACGCCACCTCTTCAGCCAGGACGCTGGAGATCCCGTTGTTTTGAACGGCCTTCTCTATTGGCCGTTCGAAGACGCGCGCTTCTCTGCCGGCCGTGGCGAGTACGCGGTGACCAACGGGCAGCTCTGGCAGTGGCGGGTGCTGCCCGAGGGGGAAGTGTTCCACGTTCACGCGATGGCAGGGCGTGGAAAAACCCTGTTCGCGGCAACTTCAGCGTGGCGGGGTGGACTGCAACGTTCCGACGATAGAGGCGCGAGTTGGAAAATCATCTATGACCACCCCACGCCCACGGGGCGTGTGAGTCGCTTCACCAGTCTCGCCCTTCTCGGCGACACGCTCTACGCCGGCCTCACCAGCTATACGGACGAAGGGGGAAAATTGTTCCGACTGGAAAAGGATGCGCTCGTGACTGTCAGTCACTGGCCCGGCGGCCGGCGTAGCACGGCGTTGCACGCCCATGCCGGCTGGCTCTACGCAGTGAACCATGACGACGCCGGATCAAGCGTGTGGAGGACCGATGGAACGCGCGTCGACGCCGTCACGGGGCTCGATGGCATAAACGTTCGTGCTTTCGCGTCCACGCAGCAGGCTTTGTGGGCAGTATCGGCCGGCGCCGCGAACGGCGCTCTCTGGCGCAGCCTCGATGGCCTGCAATGGACGCTTGTACAGCGATTCGAGAACGCCGAGCCTCTGGACGTCGTGGGTTACGCCGGGAACGTGTATGTGGGTACGCTTGGCCCCGGGGAACGTGGAGCGCTGTGGGGGCCGCTTGCACCGGCCAATGCCGAATCGACAACGACGGTACCCATGCCGCGATTGTCGCCGGCCACCGGGTTCGACCCCATCGAGCTGTTACGGCAGATGAACGATGGCCTGTCGAAGGTGCGTGACTTCAATGACTACAGAGTACTTCTGAACGCATACCTTCAACCGATGGCCCTCGGCCGCTCGCCGTTACTGGCCGAGCAACTGACGCAGCAACTGCGCGCGGATAGTTCACCATTACCGCTGCGTGTTTTCGGGGGAGCCCTGGAGGCACCGCTGGATCAAATCAATCGCTGGTTCGTGTTGTGGGCCATGGGACTCAGCACCAGCGGCAGCGTGCCGCCGGCGTATTTGACAGAAGACTGGCGGGCACCACGCAATCGCGCCGAAAAGTACTTCGAGCTGGCACCGGCTGCGGCATGGACCGTCGGACAATCCGGGCAGCGTGAAGACGCGATCATCGATGCGCTCATCGCCCGTCTGGACACCGACGATGAACCGCGCTGGCTTCGCGGAGACTGGGTGGGCGCCCTCTCCGCCCTGAGCGGTGAACGCTTTGGATACGATTTCCAGGCCTGGCGCGACTGGTGGTCGACTTACCGCGGCATGGCGAAAATACCCCGTGGCAACTTCTCCATGGGATCCGACTCGGGCGAGCCTGCGGAGCGTCCAATTCACGACGTTACGGTAACGAGCTTCTATCTGGATCGCTTCGAAGTCACGAATACGGCGTTTTCAGAATTTGTCACAGCGACGAACCACGTTACCGATCCGGAACGCAACGGTGTCGGTTGGCATTGGACCGGGGAATGGCAGCAGGTGAAGGGTGCGGACTGGCGCCATCCTCACGGATCACAATCGAGCATCGTCGGTCTGGGGCAACATCCCGTCGTGCAGGTGAGCTGGCGCGATGCCGCTGCCTATTGTGAGTGGCGGCGCAAGCGATTGCCTTCAGAGGCCGAGTGGGAGCGCGCCGCGCGCGACGCCGGTGGCGTGCCCTATGCATGGGGAAATGCTCCGCCGGTCGAGAACGCTCTTTATCGGGCGTCCTATGGAAGCGACCAGTGTTGCAGCGCCGATGATGGCGATGGGTACATGTATACCGCACCCGTGGGCAGCTTCCCGAGGGGGCGCTCGCCGTTCGGCGTCGATGACATGACGGGGAATGTCTGGGAGTGGGTCCGCGACACTTATGACGAAACTTTCTATGGCCGCTCGTCGGCGGCGGACCCGATAAATACCGCACCCGGAAAACGCAAGGTCATTCGCGGAGGCGGCTGGGGGAACAACCCCTGGGGCTTGCGCACGACCTTACGACACACCAATGCTCCTGAAAGCGGTCTGTCGATGGTTGGATTCCGCTGCGCAAAATCGTCTCCCTCGCAGTCATGATCATCGAACTCAGCACCATGGGCGGCCAAATTTTGCGGCCGACCCGCATTCCACCGTAACGTCTACTTAGAGAACCCGGAATACCTGCCAATGCGGCGTGCCGGATACGATATATGGCTCGATATCCTTACTCCACTGCCCATGAGCGTCGATGGCGCCAAGCTTGTCCCAGGCGGCGGCAAGATCAGCAAGATCTTCGATATTCACCTCCGACTGAATTGTCGACTCCAAAGCGCCCACCGAGCCGGTCAAAAGCCGCACTTTATCCGCTGACCAGCCGATTTGAGAGCCGATCTCTTCGTTCCAGCGCTTCATCATGTCAATAACGGTCTGCTTATGACCAAAACGGGCTTCGATTTGCCAACGTGCAATCATCATGGGATGTCTCCTCATTCATTCTTGTCCACAGGGCTTGGAAACAATGACTTTACTCGCCGAGTTCCGTGGAGGAAACAGGCAGGTGGGGCGTGACAACCCGCACTTTCTCGTGATACCGGTACCTTTGGCTCAAGCCACCGTCAGCCGTACCGTGCCGAGCACACCGAAGTCCGCCGAAGCCTGGTCGCCGGATTTGAGCGGCAGCACGCCACCGCAGGTACCCGTCATGATGCGGTCACCGGCGCGCAGCCCGCGCTCGGCCACCTGGGGGTGGCTGGCGAGATGGGAAACGGCACCGAAGGGATTGCCCCACATGAGCAGATTGCTCGAGCCGGTTGCGACCTCGGTACCGTTCACCGTGACGGTCAACGGCTGGTCGGACAAATCAGCTTTGCGCCAGTCCGCTACCGGCTTCCCCTGGATCACCGCCATATTGGCGGCGCCGTCGGCAATCAGCAGCGGCCCGGCGGAGGTCAGTCCGCAATCGAGCCGACAGCCGATGACCTCGAAGGACGGACAGACGTAATCCACCGCCGCCATCACCTCGTCGTCGCTATAAGGCTCTTTGCGTGGCGGCAGATCCGACGTCAGGGCGACCAGAAATTCCGTTTCCAGCGCCGGGCCATGCTCTGGATACACGGCCAGATCGTCGTTCATATGGTGAAAGTGCATCGCCAGCAGCGGACCCACGAAGGGGCGCTCGAATCCCAGTAGTTCCAGGGCCTTCGCGTTGGTGGCCCCCAGCTTCCAGCCCACCTGCTCGGAATCGAACAGCGCCGTCACCTCACTCTGCACGGCATAAGCCTCGGTGTCATTGGCGGGACGCTGATCGCCATCCACCGCGATGACCCCGCCCTGGATACGCGCTTCCCACAGCGCCCTGGCAAGTTGACTGCTCATAGTTGCTCTTCCCCCCTCCTCGAGAATTATCCGAAGCCGCGGGCAAAACGAGAACTGCGCCTCATTCCGGACGATCGCGGCCGGCTTCACCTAAGATTCTACTGCGAATCGGCGCCTGGTTCGCCGAAGCGAAGCGGCGACTGGCTATGGTAATGCTTGTGAACTGCGAGAGCGTGGACTCAAGACTGTGACCAGCGATTCTGGATCGAACGACGGCGGGAAATCCTCGGCGGGTGGCGAGATCCCCTACGATGCTCTCGGCGACACCCAGCTCGGGCACAGCCTGAAGGAGCTCATCAAGGAAATACGCACGCAGAAGGATGCCCACCAGAAGGGACTCGCCTCTGGTGAGGCGGCGGGCAGCGAAAGCCAGGACGGCAGTGACTTCGATTCCAGCTTATCCCGCTTCGACCAGGCCTTGGAGCTGGCCGCCAGCATCCAGGAGGGATCGGGAAACGCCGGGAACGGCGCTGCCGGTACAGACAGCCCGTCGTCCGCCCCGGAGAAATCCGCCGCGGCCAGCGGTCCCGCCGGTGGACAGACGGACGCTGAGCTGTCTCAGGCGATATCCGGGATGGAGGCGGTGCTGCAGCGCTTTGCCGAGGCCGAGCGCCGCCGTTGCGAGCAGAAGCTCACCGAGTGGAAGGTGCAACTCAAGAAAGCGACCATGATCGTCATCAAGAAGCACGTCGACACGGCTCGCGCGAAATGGATGAAGAATCTGTCGGCGAACCAGGAAAAAATCGCCGAGCACTATCGAAGATTGAAATTGCTTACCGACAGGGTTGCCAAGCAGAAAGCACAGATCCAGAAGGCCAAGAAAGAATTGGAAAAGAAGCTCGAAGTGGCCGATCGATTGCATGACGAATTCGACGAGATTCGGAATGTTCTCGACGGGCAGATCGGGGCCATAGACGCCCTGGATAAAAACGAAGAGTAGATCCGCCGCTCACTCCGAGCACACATCAATTGCCGAAGACGTCGGCACCTTCCGGCGGGGTGAACTGAAACAGCTGCGGCTCGAGATCGGGGTTGCGTTCCACTTCGGCGAAGCGCAGGCGCGTAAGCTGCCCGAAGGCGTCCGTGAGCTCCATGACCCTGAGGGTATCGCCGTCGAAGCCCAGGCGAATTTCCGTAAAGTTGACCTGACTCCCAAGCGGTGTGAGTCCTACCCAGTCATAACCGTCGGGTCCATCGATGGCACGCACCTGGAAGCTATTCTCCACGGGCTCGTCGGAGCTCAGTAACATCACCGGGGTATCACCGAGCGCGTCACCCAGGGGTCTTACCATGACCTGCTCGAGCTCGCTGTCGTAGATCCAGACTTTCTCCCCGTCACCGACGATCTCCTGCAGATAGGGTTTCGTGTAATCCCAGCGGAATCGGCCGGGACGTTCGATGTACACCATGCCACTGGCATCGTCGAGCTGGCGGGCGTCTTCGTCGAAAACACTCTGCTGGAACTCGGCGCGCAGGGACCGGAATTGATCGAGGAAGGCGTGCAGGCGTTCCGGTCCGCTACTGGCGAAGGTGGGAGCCGCCAGGGCACACAGAAACAGCAGGATGATTGCTCTCAACGGCTGGGCCTCATTGACCCGGCGTCGCCACCGGGTGCGATGGCACAGGCCATCGGCGCTGCAATCTACCCTGATGGCGGCGGCGGCGCCAGCACCTCCCGGGCTCCGTTGGATTGCAGCGGCCCGACGACACTGGATTCCTCCATCTGCTCGAGCATGCGCGCGGCCCGGTTGTAGCCGATTTTGAGACGCCGTTGCACGCCGGAGATGGAAGCGCGGCGGGTATCGGTAACGATATGCACGGCCTGGTCGTAGAGCGGATCACTCTCTCCATCAGCGCTCTGTCCCGGAAAGAGGTTAGCGTCGAAAGTGCCGGCGAATTCGTTGCTGCCGTCGAGAATACCCTCCAGATAGGCGGGCTTGCCCTGCTTGCGCAGATGATTCACCACCCGATGCACCTCCTGGTCCGAGACGAAGGCGCCGTGTATGCGGACCAGATTGGAAGTGCCCGGGCCCAGGTACAGCATGTCGCCGTGACCGAGCAGGGTTTCCGCGCCCATCTGATCGATAACGGTGCGCGAATCCACCTTCGCCGAGACCTGGAAAGCGATGCGGCTGGGT
The DNA here is from genome assembly GCA_964194585.1 of Salibacteraceae bacterium. Lineage (GTDB taxonomy): Bacteria > Pseudomonadota > Gammaproteobacteria > HK1 > HK1 > JAABYT01. The sequence goes on from CAXMNG010000094.1 coordinate 18,567, forward strand.
ATGTTGGCTTTGATCAGGCCCGTGATGACGTCCACCGAGGGCCGCTGGGTGGCGAGGATCAGATGCACGCCCGAGGCCCGTGCCTTCTGCGCCAGGCGCGCGATGAGCTGCTCGACTTTCTTGCCGGTGGTCATCATCAGATCCGCGAGCTCGTCCACCACCACCACGATCAGCGGCAACTTTTCGAGTGCCGGCGCTTCCGGGTCCGCCTCGGTGGGCGTGAACAGTGGATCTCTCAGCTTCTCGCCATTGTCGGCGGCCTCTTTGAGCTTGCGGTTGTAACCGCCGATATTGCGCACGCCCAGGGTCGACATCAGCTGATATCGCCGCTCCATCTCGGCGACGCACCAGCGAAGTGCGCAGGACGCCTGGGTCATATCCGTGACCACCGGCGCCAGCAAGTGTGGAATGCCCTCGTACACGGACAGCTCCAGCATCTTCGGATCGATCATGATGAGGCGCACGTCACTGGCTTTCGCCTTGTAGAGAAGGCTCAACACCATGGCGTTGATAGCGACCGACTTACCCGATCCGGTAGTCCCTGCCACCAGCAGATGGGGCATCTTCGCCAGATCCACGACCACCGGCTGGCCGCTGATATCCTTGCCCAACGCCAGCGACAGCGGCGATGGGTCGCGATCGTAGGACGCCGAGGTGACGATCTCGCTCAGGCACACGAACTCGCGCTCTTCGTTGGGGATCTCCAGGCCGATGACCGATTTGCCGGGGATCACCTCGACGATGCGCACACTGCCGGTGGAGAGCGAGCGGGCCAGATCCTTGGCGAGATTGCTGATGCGGCTCACCTTCACGCCCGGCGCCGGTTGCAGCTCGAAGCGCGTGATCACGGGGCCCGGGTGCACGGCCACGACTTCCGCCTCGATGCCGAAATCCCGGAGCTTCAGCTCCACCTGGCGGGACATGGCTTCCAGGGCGGCATGGGAGATGGTGTGTCGACTTTTCTGCGGCTCATCCAGCAACCCCAGGGGCGGTAAGCCGGAAGCATCCGTGGGCAGGTCGAAGAGCGGTACCTGGCGCTCCTTTTGCGCGCGCACGCTGGGCGCCGCCGGTGCTATGAGTGGCTCGATGCGCGGTGGCGTCCGCTCCTTCTTGCGTTCGCGCGCCACATTAACCTGGGTTTCTCGCTGGCGCCTGGCGAGGCGCGCCAGGCGATAATCGGAAAGGCGGCGCGCGCCCGCCGCCACCCGGCCGAACAGCCACAGGGTCCAGTATCCAGTGGCGTCGATGATGGTCAGCCACGAGAGGCCGGTGAACAGCGAAAAGCCCGACAGGAACAGGGCCAGCAACAGCAAGGTGGCGCCGAGGCTGCTCAGGATGGCGTGCAGGCCGTTGCCGATGACGGCCCCCAGCACGCCGCCGGCATCCAGCGGCAGGCTGATGCCGGCCTGGTAATGCAGAGTTGCCAGGCCACAGCCCGCGGACAGGGTCAGCGCGAAGCCGATGGCCCGGACCGAGAGATGGAAGCCGTCCAGCTGCTCTCCCCTGTTCGCCGTCTTGCCAGCGGGATTGCGCGTCAGCATCCAACCGGCATAGGCCACCATCACGGGAAACAGGAAGGCCATGTAACCGAACAGATACAGCAGCACATCGGCAAGCCAGGCACCCACCACGCCGCCTTGATTGAGCACCGATGTGGCGCGGCCGGTGTGGGACCAGCCGGGATCGTCCGGCGAGTAGCTCGCCAGCGACAGCAGCAGATACACTGCCACGGTGGAAACCAGGATGAGCACGCCCTCGCGGGTGCCCCGCGCCAGAGGTGCCCGCCATGCCATGTGCCATGGGGCCTTTTGCCGGGATGCCTGAGTCATTAGTTAAACTCGTTTATAGATTGATCGGATAACTGTGTAATTATTAACGATAAATTCCAAAGAATCCAGTCGCCCACCGAAGGCGGGGAATCGCACCGGGCTGGCGTGGGCAGGCCTGCTGCCTGGCCGTGACGGATATTGATAATTGCCCGCGATTACCCCATGTTGTGGTGGGCATTGGCCGCCGTCCCGGCACGTGTTCGCGGACAAATTTCCTGGCAAATGAGCACTGGAACTCGAGCAATTCTTCATGACCGATGCCAAGCACTGTCGATTATTGATTCTCGGCTCCGGCCCCGCCGGCTACACGGCCGCCGTCTACGCGGCCCGCGCCAGCCTGAGCCCGGTGCTGATCACCGGCCTGGAGGTAGGCGGGCAGATGACCACCACCACGGACGTGGACAACTGGCCGGGTGACGTCAGTGGCCTGCAGGGCCCGGATCTCATGGAGCGCATGCGCAAGCACGCCGAGCGCTTCGAGACCGAGGTGATATTCGACACCATCAGCCAGGCGGATCTCGACACCCGGCCCTTCCGTCTCACCGGTGACGAAGGCCTCTACACATGCGACGCGCTCATCATCGCCACCGGCGCTTCGGCCCGATACCTGGGCCTGGACTCCGAAGAGGCGTACAAGGGCCGCGGTGTGTCCGCCTGTGCGACTTGTGATGGTTTCTTCTACCGGGATCAGCCGGTGGCGGTCATCGGCGGCGGTAACACTGCGGTAGAAGAAGCGCTCTATCTTTCCAACATCGCCTCCCACGTCACGGTGGTGCATCGCCGGGACGAATTTCGCGCCGAGAAGATTCTCGCCAATCAGCTCATCGAGAAGAGCGGCAGTGGTAACGTGAGCATCGCCTGGGACAACGTCCTCGACGAGGTGCTCGGCGACGACAGCGGGGTGACGGGTGTGCGCATACGCCACGCGCGCAACGGCGCGGCCCGGGAGGTGGACGTAAAGGGAGTCTTCATCGCCATCGGTCATACGCCGAACACCCAGCTCTTCGAAGGCCAGCTGGAAATGAAAGGCGGTTACATCCGGGTGCACAGTGGCATCGACGGGGATGCCACCGCCACCAGCATCGACGGTGTTTTCGCCTCCGGTGACGTCGCCGACCACGTTTACCGCCAAGCCGTGACCTCCGCGGGAACCGGGTGCATGGCGGCCCTGGACGCGGACAAGTACCTGGACGCCCTGCGCTCTAAATGAGCCATCCACAGCAACGGGACACCGCGTGAGAAATGCAGGCTGAACCCGTGACTGATCCGGCATCCGGGCCTGCCGGCACCACGCTGCGGGCGACTGTCGCCGAAGGCCTGTCCGACGTATCCGCGGCCGATTGGAATCGCCTCGCCGGCGAGGACAATCCGTTCCTGCGCCACGAATTCCTGATTGCCCTGGAGCGCAACGGTTGCGTCGGCGAGGACTCCGGCTGGTATCCGCGCCATCTGCTGGTGTATTCGCAAGACCGGCTGGTGGGCGCCGCACCCATGTATATCAAGGTGCATTCCTACGGTGAGTTCGGCTCGGACTGGGCCTGGGCAGACGCCTATCAGCGCGCAGGCGTGGCGTACTATCCGAAGCTCGTGAGCGCCATTCCCTTCACCCCGGCGGCGGGCAGGCGATTGCTGTGTGCACCGGGTACCGACAGCACCGCAATCAAGACGATCATTGTCGAGGCGGCGCTGGAGATTGCCCGCAGCTCCGGCGTGTCGTCGTTGCAGTGGTTGTTCGCGAGCGAGGACGACTACCGGTTGCTGGAAAGCAAACAGCACGCCGGGCGGATTGGCTGCCAATACCACTGGCGAAACCACGGCTACCGCGATTTTCAGGATTACCTGGACAGCCTGCGCTCCAAACGGCGCAAGCAAGTGCGCCGGGAACGGCGCGAGGCCAATGCCAGTGACGTGGAGATTCGGGTGCTCTCGGGTGGCGACGCCGGCGAGGCGGACTGGCACGCTTACCACGCCCTCTACAGCGCCACCTACGACCGCAAGTGGGGTTTTCCGAGCCTGACGCCAGATTTCTTCTGCGAGGTTGGCCGCACCATGCCCGACTCGGCAATGCTGGTGCTGGCGCACCGGGGGCGGGAGTGCGTCGCCGGCGCGCACCTGTTTCGCGGGCGCAGCGCCCTCTACGGACGCAATTGGGGTTGCCGTGAGTACCTGCCCTCCCTGCACTTCGAGATGTGTTACTACCGCGGCATCGAATATTGCATCGAGCAGGGACTTGCTGCGTTCGAGGCCGGCGCCCAGGGAGAGCACAAGATCTGGCGGGGCTTTGTTCCGCAAACCACCTATTCCGCAAACTGGTTCAGGGACAGCCGCTTCCGGGACGCCATCGGTGAATTTCTGCGCCGTGAGCACGCCCAGATCAACCACCATATGGACATCATGCGCGAGCATCTGCCGTTTCGAAGCCAACCGGACGAGGGCCATGGATAATCGGGCCCGGGGCAGCCAACGGGGGCCGCTTTGCCCTAAAATAACGGATGGAACAGGGCCTTTTGCCGCTCCGGGAGGGGCTGCCCGATGACGCTGCAACCCATCTGGCTCACCGAGGACGCACCGGTTCACGCCTTTCCGGACGTGGACCATGCCATGATCCAGCCCAACGGCTTGCTGGCGGTGGGCGGAGATCTGAGCCCACCGCGTCTGCTGCACGCCTACCACCAGGGCATATTTCCCTGGTTCAGTGAAGGACAACCGATTCTGTGGTGGGCCCCGGACCCCCGGGCGATACTGCTTCCCGAGGCTCTCAAGATCTCCCGCAGCCTGAAAAAGACGCTCCGCAGGGAAACTTTTCAGGTGAGCTTCGATCGGGCTTTCCCCCGGGTCATTCAGGCCTGC
>CAXMNG010000095.1:0-2962 GCA_964194585.1 Salibacteraceae bacterium
CCCGTGACGGCGACGAACTCGCCGCGTTCGACCGCCAGGTCGATGTCTTCCAGCACCGTCCGCCGCGTCTGCGCTTCGCGGTAGGACTTGCTGACATGACGTAAGTTGAGCACGAAGATTTCGATGCCAATAGCCGATTCAATCGCGTTGCCACAGGAGCGTTCGATTGTTGGCCGGCATGTCATGATCGGCGAGCAATGTCATTCCCGCCGAGCTTGCGAGCTCCACGACTGCCTCGTAATCGCGGATGCCCATGCCCGGGTCGCTGGCACGTAGCGTCCGGTCGAAGTGCTGGTTGCTCGGGCTGGTGTACTCGCCCTGGTAGTTGAAAGGACCATACAGGGCAAACACGGCGCCCGGTTCGAGAATGTCTGAAACGCCATGAAACATATTCACTACCGTAGGCCAGTGCATGATATGCGCGGTGTTGGCGCTGAACGCGGCGTCGTAACGTCGTGCCGGCCAATCATCTCCATCCACGTCGAGCACCATGGGCGGGCGGGCATTGTCGACGCCATCGATCCAGGCATCGATGCTCGCGTGATTCCCTGCGACATCGCTGGTCTGCCACACGAGATGCGGTAAGCGCGCAGCAAAGAATGCAGCATGCTGGCCCGTACCACTGCCGATCTCCAGACATTCACGCTGGCGCCTGAGCAGCGGCAGCAGAACGTCGAGTATCGGTCCTTTATTGTTCTCGCACGACTGGCTGAAAGACTTCATGCCCCCCGTTTCCCGGCGGTCTGGTCATTGCGCTATTGTCGAGAGCGGCAGTCGGCGAAGTCAACCGACGCAGCCCACGGCCGGTCAGATGGGCGCGGGCAGAATCACGTCCATATGGCCATAATGGTGGTAGGAAATGCCGGCCTGGATGTCGCAGCCGAGCCAGCGCAGCCGGCGGTCCCCATGACGCCTGTGAGGAGGAAAACCCTTGGAACTGACGCTGCCGGAAGTGGTGGTGGACATCTGGTCGCGCTACCAGCAGGAGATCTGGATGCTGGGTGTCGCGTCGGCCGCCATGCTGGTGATATCGGCCGCGCTGATCCCCTACTTGATCGTGCGCCTGCCCGCCGATTTCTACGCCGAGAGCAATCACCGGCGGCGTCTTTTTCAGGACCATCGGGGGCTGCGGATCGTGTTCCTGACGGTGAAGAACACACTCGGGGGATTCCTGCTGGTCGCGGGCATCCTGATGCTGGTGCTCCCCGGTCAGGGGATCCTCACCATCCTGGCGGCCCTGGCGCTGCTCGATTTCCCCGGTAAGCGGGCGCTGGAAATGCGCATCCTGCACCGGCCCGCACTATTGAAGAGCATCAACTGGCTGCGGCGGCACGCCGGCCGGAAACCGCTTTCCTTTTGATTTGAAAGAGTTTTTAAGGGGCCGACCTCCTTCCCCAGGCACGATGAACAATTGCGAGAACAAGGGCAGGGAAAAGGGGTCTGTCCCCTTAAAAAGTGTTTGCGTTTATGTCGGCGACGATCTGAAACGCTACGGCTTCGGTGACGGACATCCCTTCGGCCCCGACCGCTTGGACGCCTTCTGGCGCGAAGCCCGCCACCAGGGGCTGGACAGGGCCGTCTGCGTGCACGATCCTGTCGCCGCAGCCCGCGAAGACATCGCGCGATTTCACGACGACGCCTACATCGACAAGGTCGTCGAGCTGTCCGCCAGCGGCGAAGGCTATCTCGACGACGGCGACACACCGGCCTTCAAAGGTATCTACGAAGCCGCGGCATTCGTCGTCGGCACGACCCTGGATGCCTGCCGTCGCCTGATGAACGGAGATTGCCGGCGGGTATTCGTTCCCATTGCCGGTCTGCATCATGCTCGACGCGGCGCGGCCGCCGGCTTCTGTGCGCTGAACGACTGCGGTGTCGCCATCGAATTTCTCGCACACGAGTACCATCTCGCGCGCATCGCCTACGTGGATATCGATGCCCACCACGGTGACGGCGTGTTCTACGCTTTCGAATCGGATCCGGTGCTCACTTTTGTCGATCTGCACGAGGATGGGCGTTATCTGTATCCGGGCAGCGGCGCTGCGCGCGAGACCGGCCGCGGCGATGCCGCCGGTACCAAGCTCAATATTCCCATGCCGCCGGACGCCGACGACAGACAGTTCATGCTCGCCTGGCAACGGGTGGAGGAATTCATCGATGCCGCGCGCCCCGAGTTCATTCTGTTCCAATGCGGCGCCGACAGCATCGCAGGCGATCCCATCACCCACCTGCGCTATTCCATCGCCGCCCACGGCCACGCGGCCCGGAGCCTGTGCACCCTCGCCGATCGCCACGCCCGCGGGCGACTTCTCGCCATGGGCGGCGGTGGTTACAATCGCCGGAACCTGGCGCTGGCGTGGACGGCGGTGCTCGAATCCATGATCAAAGCCGAGGACGAGGCGGACTGACATGCACTGCCCTTTCTGTGCTGACAAAGACACCCGCGTGGTGGATTCGCGCCTGGTGAGCGAAGGCGATCAGGTGCGCCGGCGGCGCGAATGCAGCGCCTGCCGTGAACGCTTTACCACCTACGAAAAGGCCGAGCTGGCGCTACCGCGGGTCGTCAAGCGCGACGGCAACCGCGTGCCCTTCGACGAGCAGCGGCTGCGGGGCGGGATGCTGCGCGCCCTGGAGAAACGCCCGGTGGAAAGCGAACGTGTAGAGCAGGCCATCGGCCGCATCAAACGCGCACTCAGGGCCGGCGGCGAGCGCGAGGTGCCCAGCCGCCTCATCGGCGAACACGTGATGGCGGCCCTGGGCGAGATGGATCAGGTCGCCTACGTGCGCTTCGCCTCGGTCTATCGCAGCTTCCAGGACGTGGCCGCCTTCCGCGAGGAGGTGGAGCGGCTGGAGAACGAGCCTTCGCCGGAAGCGAAGCGCAGTCAGATCCCCCTGCTGCCCAAGGAATGATCGTTCCCCGGCCTGGACTATTCATGCAGCAGAGTGACGATTTCAACGAGGA
>CAXMNG010000096.1:0-2320 GCA_964194585.1 Salibacteraceae bacterium
TCCGCCAGCGACTCGTCCGGGTACTCGTCGAAGCTCGAGTCGCCGGGCTCCAGATGCACCGGCACCCAGGAAGCTTTGAACGCCCGCATCATGTGCGTGCGCTGGGGCGGCGTCGGCAGCTCGGTATCGACGGAGGAGGCGAAGGGGTGCACAAGCTCGGGCCAGCGGGGATCCCATACCCAGAGTGCGCTGCCGCAGTGTCTGCAGAAGCTCCGCCGCGCTTCGTTGTTCTTGATCTCACCGGTGTCGCTGTCCGGAGTTCCGACGCGATAGACGCTGATGTGATCCGCGCCCTCGATTTGCAGCGACCCGTGATCGGCGCCGAGATTGATGGCGTAGCCGCCGCCACCGCCAGTCTTGCGGCAGACCGAGCAGTAACAAAGATTGAAAGGGTAGGGTTGTCGGGACTGCACCGAAAACCGCACTTTGCCGCAATGGCAGGAACCTTCCAGCCGCATGGTCACTCTCCGTTTTTCAGCAATGAACGCAGGTCGGCGAAGGGATTGTGGGTCGCGGGAGTCTGGTCCGCCGGCGCATCATCCGCTCCCGTCGCGTCCAATTGCCGCGAGTGCTCGTTGTCGTGACAGTAAAGGCAGAGCAGTTCCCAATTACTGCCGTCGGAGGGATTGTTGTCGTGATCGTGATCCCGATGGTGAACCGTCAGCTCGTGAAGATTTTCCCGGGTGAACTCGCGCGTACACCGCCCGCAAATCCACGGGTAGAGCTTTAGAGCCCGTTCCCGGTAATCCCGCTCACGCTGTTCGCGCTTGCGTCGCGTCTCGGCCACGACCCGATCCAGCTTTCCAGAATCCGGTGGTGTTTTCTTCGCTGGCATCTTCTTTCTCGCGATAAGATTAAATGTGATTGTGGGGCGCTGTGTTGGCGTTCGCAACCTTCGTTACGTTCACTGATCTTCCTGCATCACGTGCTGGGCCGCCTCCAATGCCACCTGTGAGCCGTGAGGCGTCGAGGGCGCGTAGTGGCCCTGATCCTGTGCGGGCGTGGCGCGTCGTTTGGTCATTCTGTAGACGGCGAAACTTCCCATGGCCAGATGGATTGCGGCGAGCCACCAGAAGAATCCAACGGGACCCATCAGCCACATGATCAGTGATGCCGTAATCGGGCCGAGGATCGCACCCACCCCGCTTGCCAGCACGAGCGCGCCGCTGGCTGCAACCATTTGCTCGGGTTCCAGGTAATCATTGGCATGGGCGATGCACAAGGAGTAAAGGGGAATCGCCAGCCCGCCGAGCACGGCCATGAGTGCGAAAAGAGCAATCGTCGATACCGTCGAGATCCACACGGCGGCGACGGCGCCGGCGCCAGCAAGAAAGCTGACGACGGTGATGACGAGGCGCCGGTCCAGCACATCGGACAGATGGCCAATGGGCCACTGCAGCACAGTGCAGCCAAGCAGTGTGGCGGTCATGAATACTGAGATCTGGGGAACGGAGAGTCCGGAGCTCTCCGCGTACACGGGACCGAAGCCGAACAACGCCGCGCTGGCCGTGCCGGTAGCAAGGGCGCCGATCACGCCGAGCGGTGAGATCCCATAGAGCTTGCGCAGACTCAACGCAGACTGTGTCGAGAATTTCGGTGCTGGCCCCGCCGACAATAGAAGCGGCACCAGGGCCGCGGAGATGAGCACCGATGTAAGGATGAAGAGCTCGAGTCCTCCCGGATCGGCCACGTTGAGCAACAGTTGACCGCCGGCATAGCCCACATACGACACGACCATATAAATGGAGAGCAACTGGCCCCGGGTCCTGTTGCTGGCGCGATCGTTGAGCCAGCTTTCCGCAACGACATAAAGGCCGGCCAGACAGAATCCGCTCAATAGACGCAGCAGGCTCCATGCCAGGGGCGTGACGATGATGCCGTGGATGAGCACCGATGCCGACGCCACCGACGCCAGGGCGCCGAACACGCGTATGTGGCCGACCCGCTCGACAAACCGCGGCGCATACAGCGCGCCACCTAGGAATCCGATGTAGAAGGTGGACATGATCAGTCCGGTGATGGCGGTGGGAAAGCCTTCCAGGGAGGCACGTACACCGAGCAGCGTGCTCTGCAAGCCATCCCCGATCATGAGGGTTCCGAAGCCGAGCAACAGAATCCGGGATCGTCTGGTAGTCGTCAGCAGCGGGCCGAGCACAGGTAGTCCCGGGGGGGGTCGATTCCTGTTCTGCTTCACAATTGGTGGCGCTCCTGTCTGCGGCCCGGGAAGCATGACACACATCCGGTAAACGCGGGATGCCGTCCGGTAGGTTATCGCGGTATGCTGCATGCATCCGGCGGTGACCGATGGGTGGGCCATGGC
>CAXMNG010000097.1:0-12846 GCA_964194585.1 Salibacteraceae bacterium
AATCCGTTGACGATGATGGATATGGCATCCTCGTCGGATATGCCGCGCTGACGGCAGTAAAAAAGCTGATCCTCGCTGATCTTCGAGGTGGTCGCCTCGTGCTCCACCCGGGCAGTGGGATTCTTGACTTCCATGTACGGAAAGGTGTGGGCGCCGCACTTGTCGCCCATGAGCAACGAGTCGCACTGGGTGTAATTGCGCGCATTCTCGGCACCCTTGCCGATATGCACCAACCCCCGGTAGGCGTTCTGGCCGTGTCCGGCGGCGATGCCCTTGGAGATGATGGTGCTGGAGGTATTCTTGCCCAGGTGCACCATCTTGGTGCCGGTATCGGCCTGCTGGTGCAGATTCGACAACGCCACGGAATAGAACGCGCCGACGCTGTTGTCGCCGCGCAGGATGCAGCTGGGATACTTCCAGGTGATGGCGGAGCCGGTTTCCACCTGGGTCCAGGAAATCTTCGAATTGTCACCGCGGCAGTCGCCGCGCTTGGTGACGAAGTTGTAGATGCCGCCGATCCCGTTCTCGTCGCCGGGGTACCAGTTCTGCACCGTGGAATACTTGATCTGCGCGCCTTCCAGCTCGATCATCTCCACCACCTCCGGGTGCAGCTGATTCTCGTCGCGCAGGGGCGCCGTGCAGCCTTCCAGATAGCTCACGTAGGCGCCCTCGTCGGCGATCAGCAGGGTGCGCTCGAACTGGCCGGTGTTGGCGGCGTTGATGCGGAAGTAGGTGGACAGCTCCATGGGGCAACGCACGCCCTTGGGGATGTAGCAGAAGGAGCCGTCGGTGAAGACCGCGGAGTTCAGGGCGGCAAAGTAGTTGTCCGTATGGGGTACGACGCTGCCCAGATATTGTTCCACCAGCTCCGGGTGCTCCTTTACCGCGTCCGAAAACGAGCCGAAGATGATCCCCTGTTCCGCCAGGGTATCTTTGAAGGTGGTGGCGACGGAGACGCTGTCGAAGACCGCGTCCACGGCGACGCCCGCCAGCCGCGCCCGCTCCGCCAGCGGAATGCCCAGTTTCTCGTAAGTCTCCAGCAGCTTCGGATCCACGTCATCGAGGCTCTTGGGCCCGTCGCTGGTGGATTTCGGCGCCGAGTAAAAGGAGATATTCTGGTAGTCGATGGGGGTGTAGTTCACGTGGGCCCACACGGGCTCGCTCATGGTGAGCCAGTGGCGGTAAGCCGCCAGCCGCCAATCCAGGAGAAACGCGGGCTCGCCCTTCTTGCGGGAAATCAGCCGGATGACGTCCTCGTCCAGCCCCGGCGGCAGGGTGTCGGACTCCACGTCGGTGACGAAGCCGTGCTCGTACTCCTGTTGGACCAGGTCTTCGATTTCCGGTGCTTGGGTGGCCATGGGAATTCCCGAGTGATTTACTCGGGTAATGGTACGGGTACCTGAGTAAAATAGTCAACTATTCCGAGGGGGGCGGGCTTCCCGGCCGCTACATCCTGACGGCGCCTTCCTCGCGGGCTTCCAGATCGAAGGCCGCGGCCATCAGCGCCCGGGTATAGGCCTGCTGCGGCGACTCGAAGATTGACCGGGCGGAGCCCTGTTCCACGACCTTGCCGTCACGCATGACGATGAGCTCATCGGAGAGTGCCCGTACCACTTTCAGGTCGTGGCTGATAAACAAGTAGGCCAGCCGGTGGCGCGCCTGCAGGTCCCGCAGTAGATCCACGATCTGGGCCTGTACCGACATGTCCAGCGCCGATGTGGGCTCGTCGAGCACGACGAAGCGGGGTTTCAGCACCATGGCCCTGGCGATGGCGACGCGTTGGCGTTGTCCACCGGAGAACTCGTGGGGATAGCGGTGGCGGGTTTCCGGGTCCAGGCCCACTTCTTCCAGGACTTCGATGATGAGCGCCTCGCGGCCCTCGGGGCCGCCGCCCATGCCGTGGACTTCCAGGCCCTCGGCAACGATCTGGCCGATGGAAAGGCGCGGGCTCAGGCTCCCGAAAGGATCCTGGAATACCACCTGCATCTCGCGGCGCAAGGACCGCAGGTCGCGGCTGGAGCCGCCCTGTATATTCTTCGCATCGAACTCGATGACACCTTCGCTGGATTGCAGGCGCAGCAGGGCGAGCCCCAGGGTGGTCTTGCCCGAGCCGCTCTCGCCGACCACCCCCACGGTATGGCCCTCGCGCACCGTGACGCTGATACCGTCCACGGCTTTGATGTAATCCACCGTGCGTCGCAGAAGCCCGCGCTTGACGGGAAACCACACTTTGACGTTCTCCGCGTGCATCAAGGTCGGCGCATGGGCTGGTGCCGGCAGCGGATCGCCCTTGGGCTCCGCGGCCAGCAGGCGCTGCGTATAGGGATGCTCGGGCGTCGCGAAGACTTTTTCAACGGGTCCGCTTTCCACCACGCGGCCGGCCTGCATGACGGACACCTGCTCGGCCATCTTGCGCACGATGCCCAGATCGTGGGTGATGAGCAGCATGGACATGCCGAGCTTCGCCTGCAGCCCGCGAAGCAGTGTCAGCACCTGCGCCTGGATGGTGACGTCCAGCGCGGTGGTAGGCTCGTCGGCGATCAGCAAATCCGGCTCGTTGGCCAGGGCCATGGCAATCATGACCCGCTGCCGCTGGCCGCCGGAGAGCTGGTGGGGATAGGACGCCAGGCGTTTTTCAGGCTCTGGAATACCCACCAGATCCAGCAGCTCCAGGGTGCGCTGGCGGGCAGGGCCGGCTTCCATACCCTTGTGCACGAACAGCACCTCGTTGATCTGCTTCTCCACCACGTGCAGGGGATTCAACGACACCATGGGCTCCTGGAAGATCATGGAGATTTGGTCGCCGCGTACCGCGCGCAGCCGATTCTCGTTGGCGCCCACCAGCTCCTCGCCCTTGAAGCGGATCGAGCTCCCCGGTGTGTGGCGCGCCACCGGGTAGGGGAGAAGCTGCAGAACCGACAGGGCAGTTACGGACTTGCCCGATCCGCTTTCGCCAACGATCGCCACCGTTTGCCCCTTCTCGATTTTCAGAGACAAGCCGTCCACGGCGGTGGCGACTCCTTCGGGCAGATGGAACTCCACTCCCAGCCGGGAGATTTCCAGCAGCGGCGGGCTCATGATTTGCTATCTCCGGCGCTCGCCGGGAGCGGCGTCACCTCTTGTTTGCCGGGATCGGTTTCCGGCGGCGGCGCGCCGGCGAACAGCTTGCGCGGATCGAAGGCGTCTCTTACCGCCTCGCCGACGAAGATGAGCAGGCTCAGCATGATGGCGATAGTGAAAAATCCCGTAAAGCCCAGCCACGGTGCCTGCAGATTGGCTTTGCCCTGAGCAAGCAATTCACCGAGTGACGCCGATCCGGGCGGCAGGCCGATGCCGAGAAAGTCGAGTGATGTGAGCACAGTTACCGAGCCCGCCAATGTAAAGGGCATGAAGGTAATGGTGGCGACCATGGCATTGGGGAGCACGTGGCGGAACATGATGCGCGCATTGCTGACGCCCAGCGCTCGCGCGGCGCGGATGTAATCGAAGTTTCGCGCGCGTAGAAACTCGGCCCGCACCACGCCGACGAACCCCATCCAGCTGAACAGCAGCAGCAACCCCAGCAGCCACCAGAAGTTCGGTTGAACGATGTTGACCAGAATGATGAGCAGGAACAGCGTCGGCATCCCCGCCCAGACTTCGATGAATCGCTGAAACAGCAGATCGATCCAGCCGCCGAAGTAGCCCTGCACGGCACCCGCGGCGACGCCGACGATGGCGCTGATGACGGTCAGGGTGAAACCGAACAACACCGAGATACGGAAGCCGTAGAGGAGTCGCGCCACCACGTCGCGGGCCTGATCGTCGGTGCCCAGCCAGTGCTCCGTATCGGGGGATGATGGTGCCGGTTGCGGCAGATTCCAGGCGACAGTTCGGTGGTGGTAGCGGATGAGTGGCCACAGCATCCAGCCTTTTTCATCGATGAGCTTCGCCACCACCGGATCGCGATAATCCGCTTGCGTCTCGAACTCGCCGCCGAAGTCGGTTTCCGGGTAGGCCTTGAAAATCGGCGTGTAGAGCTCGCCGCCGTAGTAGACGAGGAACGGTTTGTCGTTGGCGACGAACTCCGAGAACAGGCTGACGCCAAAAAGCACCAGGAAAATCCAAAGCGACCAGTAGCCACGCCGGTTGGCGCGGAAGTTGTACAGACGTCGTTGGCCCAGAGGCCCCAGCTTTATCATCTCAAGTTTCGCGCGCCTCGAAGTCGATGCGTGGATCGATCACCGTGTACATTAAATCGCCGACGAGATTGAGCAGCAGTCCAAGCAACGAAAAGAAATACAGCGTCCCGAACATCAGCGGATAGTCGCGGTTGAAGGCCGCTTCGAAGCCGAGAAGTCCGAGGCCGTCAAGCGAGAAAATAATCTCTATCAGCACCGAACCCGTGAACAGGATGCTGACAAAGGCTCCGGGAAATCCGGCGATGACAATGAGCATGGCGTTGCGAAAAACATGACCGTAGAGCACGCGTTTTTCCGTCAATCCCTTGGCGCGGGCGGTGAGCACGTATTGCTGGTGGAGCTGGTCCATGAAGGAGTTCTTGGTCAGCATGGTCAGGGTGGCGAATCCGCCGATCACCATGGCGAACACCGGCAGTGTGATATGCCAGAGGTAATCCGTGATCTTGTTGCCCAGCGAAAGCTCGTCCCAGTTCTCCGATACCAAGTCGCGCAAGGGGAACCAGTCTAGATAGCTGCCGCCGGAAAAAACGATGAGTAGAAAGACGGCGAACAGGAAGCTCGGTATGGCCGTGCCGATGACGATGGCGAAGCTGGTCCACATGTCGAAGCGACTGCCGTCGCGTCGCGCTTTGGCGATCCCGAGTGGTATGGAGATGAGATAGACCAGCAGTGTCGTCCACAACCCGAGTGAAATGGAAACAGGCATCTTTTCCAGCACCAGATCGACGACGTCGCGATCGCGGAAGAAGCTCTCGCCGAAATCGAACACGATATAGCTCTTCACCATGTGGAAGAAGCGCTCGTGCATGGGCTTGTCGAAACCGAAGCGCTGCTCGAGCTCTTCGATGAACTCCGGATCGAGTCCCTGTGCGCCCCGGTAGCGGCTAGGGGTGCTGCCCTGGAGCGTCTTGGGCGCAAGCGTCTCGCCGCTGCCGGATTGCGTGATGCGCCCGGTGATGTCCGCTCCCTCACCGGTGATCTGCGCGATGGCTTGCTCGACGGGGCCGCCGGGTGCCGTCTGTATGATGAGGAAGTTGATGAGCATGATGCCGAACAGGGTCGGAATCATGAGTAGCAGACGACGAATGATGTATGCCGTCACGCGTTGCTGTCCTCAAGCCGAAGGGCGACGCAAGGCATGCCGGAAAACGAAGTAGCCCAGGGTCAGAAGTCCGATGGTTGCCAGAATTGTGACGCTGGCCCCGGGTGAATCTGAGGTCCGGTCCTGTGTCACCTGTGGCTGCTCGCCGCGTGACTTCTCGAGCCTGGCGGCTTTTTCGGCGTCGAACCACCAGTAGTCGGTGGATGTGCCGCGACGCGGGGTCACCGCCGGACGGGAAAACTTGTCCCAGTAAAGCGTTCGGTCCGATTGCAGATGCCAATTGGGAATAACGTAGTGGCCATGCAGTAGCACACGGTCGAGCGCCTTGGTGCGGGCCACGAGGCTTTCCCGGGTTGGGGCAGTAATAACCAGGTCGACCAATTCGTCGACGACCGCGTCCTTGATGCCTGCCAGGTTACGTGCCGCCGGTGAATCGGCGGCCGCCGAAGTCCAGTAATTGCGCTGCTCGTTTCCCGGCGATTCGCCTTGCGGCGTGACCGAGACGATCAGGTCGAAATCGAAGCTTCGCAGGCGATTGATGTATTGAGAGGAGTCGACCAGGCGAACGCTGGCATCGACTCCCAGTCGCTGCAGATTGCGCACGAAGGGAAGCACGATGCGTTCGAACTCTTTGGACACCAGCAGGATCTCGAAGCGCATCTGTTCGCCGGTCTTTTCGTTCACGAGCTTCTTGTCTCGTACCACCCAGCCGGCGTCGGCGAGCAACGCGAAGGCCGTGCGAAGATTTTCGCGCGGCCAGCCGCTGCCGTCGGTGGCAGGAGCACGATAGGGCTTGGTGAAGACGGCATCCGGGACTCTGTCGCGAAAACTCTCCAGAATTTCCAGCTCGTCACCGGAAGGCAGATCGGTAGAGGCCAGCTCGGAGTTCGAAAAGTAGCTCTCGCTCCGGGTGTACTGCCCGAAGAAAAGGTTTTTGTTGGTCCATTCGAAATCGAAGGCCTGCGCCAGCGCCTCCCTCACGCGCGGATCCTCGAACACCGCGCGCCGCGTGTTGAATACGAAACCCTGCATGCCCGTCGGGCGTTGATGGCCGATGGTTTCCTTCTTCAGCCAGGAGTTGCGAATAGCGGGCACTCTGTCGGGGAGGTAGGCGAGCGCCCAGGCTTTCGCCTGGTTCTCGGTTCGAAATTCGATGTCGCCGGCTTTGAGTGCTTCGCGGATCACGGTGACGTCGCGAAAGTACTCGTAATAAACGCGATCGAAGTTGTACTTGCCCCTGTTCACGGGCAGGTCCTTACCCCAGTAGTCTTTCACGCGTTCCAGTATTACACGCCGCCCCGGCTCGAAATCGGCAACCCGGTAGGGTCCGCTTCCGAGTGGCGGCTCGAGGGTCGTGCGTTCGAAATCGCGCTGCTCCCAGTAGTGTTTCGGCAGGATCGGCAGATCACCGACGATGAGTGGAAGCTCGCGGTTGTTGCGCTCATTGAAGGTGAACTTCACGCGACGCGGACCCAGCTTCTCCACACCTTCCACACTCTTGTAGTAGAAACGATAGCTGGGATGACCCTTCGTCGTGAGGGTGTTGAAGGACCAGATGACGTCGTCGACGGTAATGGGCTCGCCATCGTGCCAGCGGGCCTCCGGGCGTAGATTGAAAATTGCCCAGGAGCGATCTTCAGGCACTTCCAGGGATTCGGCGATGAGCCCATAGGCCGTGAATGGTTCGTCGGCACTGCTCGTGAGCAGCGTTTCGATATCGGAGCTCGGCCCCGCGTTTCCCTTGGCGATAAAGGGATGAAAGCTGTCGAAGGTTCCCTGGGCCGCGAGGCGCATGCGGCCACCCTTCGGTGCATCCGGATTGACGTAGTCGAAGTGGCTGAAATCGGCGCCGTACTTCGGCTCGCCGTGGATGGCGATTCCATGAACGGGCTGCGGCGCACTCGCTTCGGCGGCGCCGAATATCAGGACCGGGGCCAGGGCCAGGGCCAGGCTGGTGATCGGGGCGGTCTTCGATTTGCGCATGTCAGTTAATAGTAGACGGGCTCTCGTTAGCGGACCGCACCCGCGCCGTCAGGGTTCCCGTATCCAGGGTGAGCGCATGGTAATGTGTCGCCTGGGCCAACGCCATCGGCTGGCCTGTGGGTAGGATTCTTCGCAAGAGACGACGTGAGCGACAGACTGGCCTTTCTCCGAACCACCGAGCTGCTTTCGGCCGTCCCCGAGGCCCTGGTCGCGAATATCGACCGCACCCTCGAGGAGGTGAATCTGGCGGCTGGGGAGGTTCTTTTCAATGAAGGTGAAGAGGGCGACGCGGTCTACCTGGTCGTGGAGGGCAAGCTGCGCCTGGAATCCGGTGGCATGACGGTCATCAGCCGGGCCCGCGGCGATTGTGTCGGCGAGATCGCCCTCATCGACGACGAGCCCCGCAGCGCGGCTGCCATCGCCGATACGCCGGTGAGGCTACTGCGCTGGAAGCGACGGGATTTCCAGGAGACCCTCGGTCAGGATCCGGAGATTGCCCGGGGCATCTTCAAGATGCTGACGGCAAAGCTCCGGGAGGACGTGAAGAGCACCGTGCGCCTGGAGCGCGAGCGGGAGCACTGGCGTCAGGATCTGGTGCGGGCGCGGGAAATCCAGCAGGGTATGCTGCCGGCCGGGCGGCTGCTCACCGAAAGCATCGAACTCGCGGGCGTGTGCAGCCAGGCATCGGAGGTTGGCGGCGATTTTTTCGACTACCTGTGCGCGGACGGCGACTCGGTAGGCCTGATTGTCGGTGACGTCACCGGCCATGGCTTCTACGCCGGGCTGTTCGTGGCCATGGCCAAGAGTTGTCTGCACACCCAGACGCGCTTCAGCTTCGATCCGCAGGAAGTCATGCAGGCCATGCGGCGTACTCTGGATCTCTCCATTCTGCGACGCCTGCTGATGTCCTGTTGCTACGTGCTGTTCGAGCCCGGGGCGCGTCGCCTGCACTATGCCAATGCCGGCCATCCCTACCCGTATCTGTACCGCGCGAGGGAAGGGTTCCTGCACCGGCTCCAGGCCCTCGACCCGATCCTTGGTGCCCTCGATGTAGCAGCCGACGGATACGCCAAGCGCACCATGCCGTGGGAGCCCGGCGACGTGCTGGTCATGTACACCGACGGTGTCACCGAGGCGCGCGACGATGCGGGCCGAATGTTCGAGCACGAGGCCCTGGAGGCCTGCATCGCGGAAACCGAGGGGCACAGCGCGGAGGCCATCCGCGATCGGATACTCGAGAGAATCTCCGCACACGCGGGGGACGGCACCCAGGACGACGACCTCACGCTGGTGGTGGCCCGGGCGCGCTGAGGGCGGCACCATGGCTATGGTCGTCACCGATCTCGACGGCACTCTATTGGACGCGAACGCGCGTCTCGGTGCCGCCAACCGGCAGGCGCTGGAGCGCCTCGGCGAGAGCGCCTGCCTGCGGGTCGTCGCCACGGGACGCTCGCTGCACTCCGCGGAGCTGGTGCTCGACCCGGCATTTCCCATCGACTACCTGGTGTTCGCATCGGGAGCCGGTATCCTCGAGTGGCGCAGCCGCGAGCTGTTGGCCGCCCATGAGATGGGTTCCGAGCATGTTCAGAGGACCCTGGATCTGCTGCTCGCCAAGGAGGTGGCGTTCATGGTGCATCTGGGGATCCCCGAGAATCACCACTTCTACTATCATCAACGGCCCGGCCAGGCGGCTGGCGAGAATCCGGATTTCCACCGGCGCCGGGAGCGCTATTCGGAATTTGCCCGGCCCCTGGACGGTCGCATTCCGGAAGGGCTGCAGGTGAGCCAGTTCCTCGTCATCGAGGCACCGGAGAGCGAATCCCATTACGATGCGCTGGTCACGGAGCTGGCCAGTCTTAACGTGGTGCTCACCACCTCGCCCCTGGATCACCGCTCGCGGTGGATAGAGATCTTTCCGCAAGCCGCCTCCAAGTCCCGGGCCGCGGACTGGCTGCGGAAACGGCACGGGGTCGCCCGTCGTGACGTCGTGGCGGTGGGCAATGACTACAACGATCGGGATCTGCTGGAATGGGCCCACCAGGCTTATGTGGTGGCTAATGCCGTTGCTTCTCTCAAGAGGCGCTATACGGTAGTCGCATCCAATGACGATCAGGGATTTGCCCAGGCCATGGCCGCCAGCCGACTCCTGTGAGCCGCCGAATATGGGCTACCTTTCTACAGGTATTCAAACGAAGTACGGATTATGCGTAACATTATCGTTATTCCCATTCTCAGCCTGGGCCTCATGGCCCTCGCGGCCTGCAGCTCCGAGTCCGACGAAGCGCAGACCAGCAAGGAGCACGTGTGGAAGGGCCAGACACAGGCCATTGACAAGGCAAGGGAAGTAGAAGGTATTCTCCAGCGCAAGCAAAACCAGCAGAACCAGGAAATCCAAGAAAACCAATAAGATGGCAAAGGGCGCGGCGCGTGGCGAAACCTCTCAGTGGCCCGAGGCGATCTTCGACGTGCTGTGCGGCGCCGGCGTGACGCAAGTGGCCTACGTGCCGGACGCCGGACATGCGCGCTTGATCGATCTGTGTCACGCCGATAGCACCATGCACAGTGTGGTCTTGACCACCGAAGAGGAAGGCGTCGCCCTGCTTGCCGGCGCCTGGCTCGGTGGCGCCCGCGGCGTGTTGCTGATGCAGTCGAGCGGTGTCGGCAACTGCATCAACATGTTGTCGGTGGTGGCTGAGTGCCGCTTTCCTTTGCTTGCGATCGTCACCATGCGCGGCGAGTGGGGCGAGTTCAATCCCTGGCAGGTGCCCATGGGTCAGGGCGTGGCACAGGCGCTCGGTAATGCCGGAGTGATCGTCCATCATGTGGATGATGCCGGCGATGTGGCGGCTACGGTGGCGGCTGCATCGGAGCTCGCTTTCAACGCTTTTCGCGCGGTGGCGGTGTCCATCTCCCAGCGGATCATCGGTACCAAGGTCTGGAGATGAACACATCGTCGCCGACCACCGCCAAGCTCGATCGCCGCGAGGCTGTGGCGCAGCTGCTCGCCGGACGCGGGGACGCGCTGCTCATTACGGGTCTGGGCAGCACCACCTGGGACGCGGCGGCCGCCGGCGACCAGGCGGAAAACTTCTACGTCTGGGGTGGCATGGGCGGAGCCGCCATGATCGGCTTGGGCCTGGCTCTGGCACAGCCCGGGCGCCGCGTGCTGGTCATCACCGGCGATGGCGAGATGCTGATGGGTCTGGGCGCGTTTGCCACCATCGCGGTGCAGCGGCCGAAGAATCTTGCCGTGGTCGTCATCGACAACGAAGTCTATGGCGAGACCGGCATGCAATATACCCACACGCGCTTTGGCGTCGACCTGGCCGGCGTGGCGGCCGCCGCCGGTTTCGAGAGTGCCCGCACGGTGTACACGCAAAGCGACCTGGATATCTTGTCGATGGCACTATTCGATGCTCCAGGGCCGCTTTTCGCCGACGTCAAGGTGTCGACGGAGCGCCACGAAACAGTTCTGCCGCCCCGGGACGGCACCTATCTCAAACACCGTTTTCGCGCCGCCCTGCTCGGTGATGCCGAGAATGGCGCGCTCGCTGGCAGAAAATCGTGAAGCTGGTCAGCTACAACATTCAGTATGGTCGTGGCCGCGATGGCGTATTCGATCTGCAGCGCATCGTCGACGCCATAGCCGGTGCCGATGTCATCGCGCTCCAGGAAGTCGAGCGTTACTGGCAGCGATCGGGCATGGTCGATCAGCCCCGGGAGATTGCGGATCTTCTGGGGGACTACCATTGGGTTTACGGCGCTGGAATCGATGTCGATGCCAGCGTACGCGACGAGCACGGCAACCTGCAGAACAGGCGGCGTCAGTTCGGCAACTTACTGCTCTGCCGCCGGCCGATCTTCGCGTCGCGCAATCACCTGTTGCCCAAGTACGCGAGCCTCGGCCCCATGAGCATCCAGCGCAGCGCCCTGGAGGGCGTCATCGAAACCCATCGCGGGTGGCTGCGTGTCTACTCCGTGCATCTGACCCATTTGTCCGCCGAGACCCGACTGCCGCAGGTGCAGACGCTGCTGGATATCCACCAGCGGGCAACCGTGGAGGGAGCGGCGCTGTGCGGCGGCGGGCTCGAGGAAGAATGGACGCAGGACGGCATGCCACCGGCGCTTCCCGGTGAGGCGATCTTCTTAGGCGATTTCAACATGGAGCCGGATTCGGAGGAATATGCGCGTATCACCGGCCCGGTATCTCCCTACGGCGGCCGCATCACGAATCCCCACGGTTTCGTGGACGCCTGGGTGGCGGCCGGGAACCAGGAACTCGACGGCGTCACCGCCAGCATCCGCGGCCGTGACGTGCGCCTGGACTACTGTTTCGTGAGCGCGATCCTCGGCGATGCCATAACGGCTGCCCGCATCGACAGCCAGGCGGAGGGCTCGGATCATCAGCCGCTGTGGGTGGAGATCGATCTCGACTGAGCACGAAGGGCTACCGCCGTGACCGCTATCCTCATGGCGCTGGTCGCGGTTCTTGCCTGGGGCGTGCTCATTTACAACCGCCTCGTCGGTGACAAGAATCGCGTGCTGTCGGCGTGGAGTGACATCGACGTGCAGCTCAAACGCCGCCACGATCTCATCCCGAAGCTCGTGGATGCGGTTCGGCACTACGCCGCCTATGAGAGCGCCACCCTGGCCGAGGTCACCGAGCTCCGGACGCGCAGCCGGCAGTCGGACAGCATCGCCGAGATCGGCGGCGTCGAGTCACAGCTCGCCGGCCGGGTACGGCATCTGGTGGCGCTGGCCGAGGATTATCCGGATTTGAAGGCCGATGAAAACTTCCGCAGCCTGCACCACAGCCTGGCCGAGGTGGAAGATCACGTGCAAGATTCCCGCCGCGTTGACAATGGGTCGGTTCGCGACAACAACAATAGCGTCGAGGGTTTTCCCAGCATGGTGATAGCCCGGGCATTCAATTTTCAATTGGCGGAATTTTTCGAAATCGAGTTCGCCAGCATGCGCGAAGCGCCGGAGGTAGACCTGTGATCGCCAGGATAATACTGATCAGCCTGCTATGTTGCAGCGCAGTCCTCGCCAATGAACGCATTCACACGTATGACGTTGATATCAACATACAATTCGATGGCAGTATGATTGTCACGGAAAACATCACGGTGACTGCGGAAGGCAACAGAATCAAGCGTGGAATCTACCGGGATTTCCCGACGACCTATCAAGACCGCCATGGCAATAAATACAAAGTCGCGTTTGACGTTTTGTCAGTCACCCGCAATCGTGGCAGTGAACCGTTCTTCACCAAATCCCGCAGCAATGGGATACGGCTATACATTGGTAATAGTGATCGAATGCTGAATCACGGCCAGCACAGATACAGTATCCGTTACCGTACCGACCGGCAGCTGGGTTTTTTTGAAAACCACGACGAACTTTACTGGAATGCGATCGGCCTTGACTGGGCGTTTCAGATCGACAAGGCTACAGTGCGCGTAAAACTCCCGGAAAACGTGAGCCCTGACCAGGTCAGGATCGATTTTTACACAGGCCCGCGGGGTGCTACCGGCCAGGCCGCACAAGCCAGTGCCAGCCAGTCCGGCGCATATTTTG
>CAXMNG010000098.1:0-19887 GCA_964194585.1 Salibacteraceae bacterium
GCTCCTGTCACTGTCGCTGCCGGAGGGGCGCTACACGCCACTGGTTCTGAGTCCCCAGCAGAAGCGGGAGCAGACACTCGATGCGCTGTCGGGGTGGCTGCTGGAGGTGGCCGAGCGAACGCCCGTGCTCCACGTGTGGGAAGATCTGCACTGGGCGGATCCCACGACCCTGGAATTGCTGGAGCTCTACATCGAGCAATCGCCGACTGTTTCGATGCTGAATGTGTTGGCCTATCGCCCGGAGTTCGTGCCGGCCTGGTCCATGCGCTCCCATATGACACCGATAACGCTCAACCGGCTGGAGCGAGCGGAAGTCGAGGCTCTTATCGGATATCAGGCAAAAGGCAAAGCCGTGCCGTCCGAGGTAATCGAACACATAGTCGCAAAAGCAGACGGCGTACCGTTATATGTCGAAGAGTTGACCAAGACGATTCTCGGATCCGAATTCCTCCGCGAGGAGAGGGATCGCTTTACGCTCGACGGGCCGCTTTCCGATCTCGCCATTCCGGAAACGCTGCAGGACTCGCTGATGGCACGTCTGGATCGCGTGCCGACGGTGCGCGAAATCGCGCAGCTCGGGTCAGTGCTCGGGCGCGAGTTTGCCTACGAGATGTTGCAGTCACTCGCACCCCACGAAGAGCCGGTTCTCCAGAACGGTCTCGATCAGCTCGTCGACAGCGAACTGCTGTATCAACGTGGCCGGGGCCGTCGCGCCCGTTACGTATTCAAGCACGCACTCATTCAAGATGCTGCATACCAGTCTCTGCTCAAGCGTACGCGCCAGCAGTATCATCATCATGTCGCGGAGCTGCTGAAAGAAAATCTGCCGGGCACGGCAGAAGCCCAGCCCGAGCTTCTTGCACATCACTACAGTGAGGCCGGGTACCACGAGCAGGCCGCCAGGTATTGTCGCGCCGCCGGACGGCGTGCCGCCGAGCGCTCGGCCAACGCGGAATCCATCGTGCACCTGCGGCAGGGACTCAAAAGTATCCGCATGCTGCCCGATACGCCGGACCGAACACGAATGGAGCTGGAGTTTCTGACGGATCTCGGACCCGCTTTGATTGCCACAATGGGGTATGGAGCACGGGAGGTAAAGAAGACCTATACGCGTGCGAAAGAGCTGTGCGATCGAGTAGGCGAGAAGCGCGATCGATTCCCAGTTCTGCGAGGGCTGTGGAACTCGTACCTGTTCGCCGCCGAGATGGGTGAGGCCCATGAGCGAGGCGAAGAGCTTATGGGACTGGCGGAGGACATAGGGGATTCCGGGCTCGTGGTGGAGGCTCACCGGGTAATGGGCACGGTATCCTTCATGATGGGTGATTTCGACGGTGCGCGAAGCCATATGGAGCGCGGAATCGGCGTATACGACCCCGAAAAGCACGGCGACCTGGCCTATGTGTACGGGGCGCATCCGTCAGTCGTCTGCAGGCTGTATGGAGCCAAGGCCCTGTGGATGCTCGGCTATCCGGTGACTGCTCATTCGATGATGGACAAGGCGCTCTCGGATGTGGAAGCGCTATCCCATGACCACACAAGGGCATTCGCCTTGTGCTATCAAGGCACTCTCGCCCAGTACGGACGTGACGTGGCATTGGTCGGCGAGATTGCCGAAGCAGCCATTGACGTTGCCACCGAGCACCACATCAGGCAATGGTTGTCATGGGGGACGATTCTGTCCGGCTGGGCACTGGCTATCGGCGGGGAGGGCGACCGTGGGCTCGCACGGCTACAAGAAGGCCTGGCCAACTGGCGGAAAGAGGATCTGTTTGCAGTTCCCTACTTTCTCGGTCTCGAGGCCGAAGTGTTGGACACAGTCGAGAGATCAAGTGAAGGACTGGATATTCTAACGAAGGCTATTGAGCTGTCCGAGAAAGGCGACCAGAATTTCTACTTGTCCGAACTCCATCGGCTGCAAGGCACTCTTCTGCTACGGGAAAATCGTACTGAAGATGCTGAAAAGAGCCTGAAGCGAGCGCTCGAAATTGCTCGCCAGCAGAAGGCAAAATCGCTGGAGCTTCGCGCGGGTATTTGTCTCGCTCGAATATGGATAAATTCAGGTAAAGGAAAAGAAGCTGCTGACGTGCTTACTGAAGTACATGATTGGTTTACCGAAGGAATCGATTCTTTCGATCTGAAGGAAGCAGAGAATCTGCTGCAGGAATCTGCAGCATGAATGAATGGAAGTTCCAGTTATTCCGATTCACTTCAAACCGGCGCGGCCTCCGTCAAATACGGGATTGATTTATCGTAATTGCCTAGTAGAAAGTTACTGAGCCGGAGATCTTCCAGGGCCGCCGTGGACGACGGAAGGCCCGGGCTCGCTCAGAGTAAACGCGGCTTCTGGCATCCCTGGTTCTATCCGAGGAAGGATGAACCGTAGGCAAACTCCTTCGCGCCATCGGAGGCTCTGAATCCACGCTGCCACCGTCGGGTGATATCATCAGTCGACGGTGGCAGCATGAGTTACGAACGCCCTTACGACGGCCTGAAGGTTCTCGACTTGAGTCAGGGGGTCGCGGGACCCTATTGCGGCACGCTGCTGGCGCTCTATGGCGCGGACGTCATCAAGATCGAACCGCGGGAAGGGGACTGGGCACGTAAGCTCGGAACCGACTACGGCGGCCACTCGGTGCTCGACATCTGCGGCAATCGCGGTAAGCGCAGCATCTCCCTCGATCTGAAACACGCCGACGGGCGCGCCGTCGCGCAAAAGTTTGCGGCTGAGGCGGACGTTCTCATCGAAGGCTTTCGCCCCGGCGTGGCGGACCGACTCGGTCTCGGGTACGCGGGAGTCAAGGAGCACAATCCGCGCGTCCTCTATCTTTCCGTGAGCGGCTATGGGCAACGGGGCCCCTTTCGCGCGGAGCCCTGCACCGACACTGTGATGCAGGCATTTTCGGGGCTCATATCCGTCAATCCGGGTAACGACGGTGCCCCACACCGGGTCGGCTTCCTGGTGGTGGATATGGTCACGGGCCTGTACGCGTATCAGGCGCTGGCCACTGCGCTTATCGCACGCCACGGCGCAACGCAAGGCCGGCACATCGATGTCAGCCTGATGCAATCGGCGGCAGCCATCCAGGCGGCGAAGATTTCAGAGTATGCACTCGCGGACGGCGCGCCGCGGGTGCTCAACGCACCGGCGGGCACCTACCGAACCAGCGACGGCTGGATTGCCATTACACTGGTCACGGAGGCGCACTGGGTGGGGATTTGCACGGGACTCGAGCTGCCACAGCTCCTCGATGACCCGCGTTTCGCCGATTTCGAGAAACGCGCCAAGCACCTGCCGGCACTCCTCGATGTTCTCAATGACCGGTTGCCGGAGAGGAGCACATCAGAGTGGTGCGCGCGACTGGTGGAAGCCGGTGCGCTGTGCAATGCGATTAACGACTTCGGAGATTGGTTGAATCACTCTCACGTGCGGGCCATCGACGCCGCACCGCCCGTGCAGCAACCTCGCGTGGGCGCCGTACCGACACCGGTGATTCCGGGGATGATGGCCCTCGCTCCCGATGATCGACGTCAGATCGCGCCCGCGGTGGGCGAGCACGGTGCGGAGATCCTGCGCGAGCACGGTTACGACGACGCGGCGATCGAAAACCTCATCGCCAACGCCGCGCTGTTCGTCGACCAATAAGCCGAGAAGCTTGGAGTGTCGTAATGTCGTAGGTTGGGCTGAGCGAAGCGAAGCCCAACATCCTGGCCCACATGTTGGGCTTCGCTTCGCTCAGCCCAACCTACGTATCTACCAGTTCTAATGCGGTCGGTGCCTGATGTATTTGCCGTCCTGCAGCTCGGAGAAGATTTGTTGCACGTAGGGGTGATCGATCCCCAGCCCTGAGTGGTCCTCCTCCAGGTTACGCTCGGCAACGTAGGTCTCGATGGGGTTGTCGTGTACCAGCACGTGGTACCAGGGCTCGTCCTTGGGTGGGCGCGAACGCGCGACCTTCTCGTACCATTCATCGGTGCCCTGAAACACGGGATCCACATCGACGATTACACCACGATATTCGAAGCGTTTATGGTGAACGATCTGTCCCGGGAAAAATCTGGCTTTGCAGGCGGTCATGGTGTACCCCGTTTTCGAGCCAGTCCCAATGATACTCCCGATGAACGCGCGAGCGAGCATGGAAATATTACGGACGGACGCGTCTGCCAGCAGTATGCTACGCTAATTAGTTCCTATGGACGCCATTCTAATCGCCATGCCCTGGGCTGGTATCATCTGGCCCACGATTCAGGAGGCGCATTCTTGAACTCGCGACCCGCATCCAACGGCGCAACCCGCGGCTACGTGATTCCCATCGGCGGCGGCGAAAGCAGGCGCAGAAACCCGACTATCCTGCGCCGCTTCGTGGAGATTTGTGGCGATTCCAAGGCACGCATCGCCGTGATCCCGACAGCCTCGAAGCGTGCCGACACCGGTCAGCGATACGAGCGCGTGTTCCGCGACTTGGGCGCCGAAGCCGTCAGCGTGCTGCCCTTCAGATCGCGATCCGATTGCGATGAAGAGCGCCATCTCGCCGTCCTCGACGCGGTTGATGGCCTGTTCATGACTGGCGGAAACCAAGTGCGCCTGTCCTCCATCATCGGCGACACGCCAGTCGCGGAGAAGATACGCACGCGCCATCTCGAGGGCCTGCACGTGGCCGGTACGTCGGCGGGTGCCGCTATCATGCCCGAGCACATGATCGCCGGCGGTGAGTCGGGATCCATTCCCCGCGCCGACATGGTGGAGATGGCCCACGGGCTGGGTCTTACCGACAAGCTTGTAATCGATCAACATTTCCGTCAGCGAGAGCGTCTCGGGCGTTTGCTGGCGGCGGTGGCCGTCAATCCATCGGCGCTGGGCATCGGGCTCGATGAGGATACCGGCGCTTTTATCGATGCCGACGATCGGCTGGAGGTGGTCGGCAGCGGCGGCGTGACCGTCGTCGATCCCGCTGACATGGAACACGCGAACCTCGAAGGTGAGGACGAGGATGCACCCATCAGCCTCATCGGCTTGCGCCTGCACTTTCTGGTTGAGGGAGGTGCGTACGACATAACAACACGCACGCCGTATCTCTAATAACAAGCCCGACGGGGCGCCGTTGGGCAAGGACGTCGCTCATGAAAATTCTAAAGACATCGGTCTTTGGGGGGCCGAACATCTATGCTCACTTTCCCATCATTCGCCACCTGATCGATCTGGGCCCACTGGAGGAATGGCCGACCCGGCGTCTCGGTGATACTTTCATCGACGGTCTTCTGGAGGCTCTCCCGGGACTTGGTGAGCACGGTTGCTCTTACGGTGAACCCGGTGGATTCGTACGCCGCATGCGCGAGGATGAGGGAACCTGGCTCGGTCACGTGCTCGAGCACGTGAGCCTCGAGATGCAGTGTGTCGCCGGCTCCCAGGTGAGTTTCGGAAAGACCCGTTCGACCGGCGAGCCAGGCCAGTACAACATGGTCTACCAGTACAAGGACGAGGAGGTAGGTCTCGAGGCCGGGCGATTGTCGTTGGCGCTTCTCCATCACCTGATACCGGCGGAGCTGCGCCCCGACGATGCACCGCCTGACGGCTACGATTTCGCCACCGAACGCGACGACTTCATCCGTTACGCCCAGCGCCGCGCTCTGGGTCCGAGCACGGCGTCACTGATCGAAGCCGCCGAGGCACGCGAGATCCCGTGGTTGCGGTTGAACCGGCAGAGTTTGATCCAGTTCGGACACGGGCGCTATCAGCGCCGCATACAGGCGACGGTTACGGGCAACACGCGGCAGATCGCCGTGGAACTGGCATCCGACAAGGAAGAGGCGAATCGTATCCTCGCCGATCTCGGTCTACCGGTTCCCAAGCAGTTCCTGGTCTACGATGCCAGCCGCGCCGTGCGAGCCGCCGAGCGTATCGGCTATCCGGTGGTTCTCAAGCCACTGAATGCCAATCACGGTCGTGGGGTATCGACGCATCTGGAAAGCACGGAAGAAGTCGAGACCGCCTTCGAGAAAGCACGCGAGCACCATCGCGCCGTCATCGTCGAAAGCTTCATCCAAGGGCTCGATCACCGCCTTCTGGTGGTGAATGGCGAGCTGGTGGCGGCGGCCAAGCGCGTGCCGGGGCATGTCGTCGGCGATGGTAAGAGCAGCATCGAGACGTTGGTGGAGGAAGTAAACAAGGACCCGCGCCGCGGCGTCGGCCACGAGAAGGTGTTGACACGCCTGGAGTTTGATCACCAGGCGGAGCGCTTGCTGGCGGATCTGGGCTACACGCGCGAGTCGGTGCCGGAGGCAGGTGAGGTGGTTTACTTACGCAATACCGCAAACCTTTCCACCGGCGGCACCGCCATCGACGTCACCGACATCATTCATCCGGACAATGTGGACATGGCGGTACGCGCCATCAAGGCCATCGATCTGGATGTGGGCGGGGTGGACTTTCTCACTACCGATATCGCCAAGTCCTATCGCGAGACCCGGGGCGCCATCTGCGAGGTCAACGCAGGGCCCGGATTCCGCATGCACGTGGCGCCCAGTGAAGGTACGCCAAGGGATGTGGCGGGGCCGGTGATCGACATGCTTTTCCCACCGAGCAAGCCCGCCCGCATTCCCATCGCCGCCATCACCGGCACCAACGGAAAAACGACGACCGCGCGCATGCTCGCCCACATTATGAAGCTCGCCGGGCATACGGTGGGTCTCGCCAGCACAGATGGCGTGTACATCGACGGGCGCTTGAGTGTCGACGGTGACATGACCGGACCCATGTCGGCGCAGATGGTGTTGCGCGATCCCACGGTGGATGCCGCGGTTCTCGAAACTGCCCGCGGAGGATTGTTGCGCCGTGGTCTGGGCTACCGGGAGAGCAATGTTTCGGCCTGCCTCAACGTGAGCGCCGATCATCTGGGCCTGCGCGGCATCGACACCGTGGAGCAACTGGCGGAGGTGAAGCGCGTGGTCGTCGAGGTCGCCACTGACGTGGCGGTCTTGAATGCAGACGATCCCCTGTGTCTCAAGATGGCGGACTACACCGAGGCCAGGCAGCTCTGTTACGTCACGATGAATCCCGCCCATCCGCTGGTGAAGGAGCACATTCGCGCCAACGGCATCGCCGTGGTTCTGGAGCAGGGCATGAATGGTCAGATGATCACTCTTTACGACAGTAACGGCCATCACATCCCCGTCGTGTGGACACACCTGATCCCGGCGACCCTGGAGGGGCGCGCCCTGCACAACGTGCAGAATGCCATGTTCGCGGTCGCATTGGCCCACGGCCTCGACATCGACATGGAAAACATACGCCACGGGCTGCGCACCTTCGACACCACGTTCTTCCAGGCGCCCGGGCGCATGAATATCTACAACGAACATCCCTTCAAAGTGATCCTCGACTACGCTCACAACACGGCCGCCGTGAGGGCAATCTGCCAGGTCGTCGAGCGGCTCGGTGCCGATGGCCAAAAGCGCATCGTGCTGTCGGCTCCCGGCGATCGCCGCGACGAGGACATCGCCGAAATCGCGCGCATCGTCGCCGGGCAGTTTGATTACTATGTCTGCCGGCGCGACGACAATACGCGCGGGCGCGGCCCCACGGAACTGCCGGAGTTGCTGCAGCGCGTGCTCCTGGAAGCTGGCGTCCCCGAGGCTCGGATCGTGGTCATTCCTGACGAGCAGGAAGCCAATATGGCCGCCCTCGAGTCCGCCGCCACCGGCGATCTGGTGTTGATCCTGGGTGACAACATCAAGCGCACCTGGAAGCAGATCATTTACTTCAACGCCGGTGAGCGCGAGGAAGCGGGAAAAGAGCAACCGCCGCCCGCCGTCGCGCTGGCGCCCGAGGATGCGGAAGCGTTTCGACTGGATGCCGATATGGAGCTGGTGCGCGATGAGCGCGGTGTGAGGATCGCCAGGGAAGCCGAGGACTGAGTCCGGTGGAGTGTCTGGACTCGCGGCGTCTCACGGGGCCGAATCTGGTCATGGGTCGCGCGGGCGCGGTCATTGACGTGCGCTTCGCAGACGCCGACGCCGACAAGCTCATCGGTGAATGGCGGCGTCAGGTGCAGCGCATGCTCGACGCCGTTGGCTGGGAGAGTGAGCAGATCCACTCCTACCGTCACGCCGACGGCGCGAGCCTCGCCATCTCCGCACCTGTAGACGCGCTGTACGCGGCAACCGATATCAACGACTGGGCGTGGCAGGCGACCCGGAGCGTTCTGGAAGGAGGTGAAACGCCTGTCGTCGAGGCGGACGCGGCCAGGCTCCGCGAAATCATCGAGGACGAACAGAATCCCGCGTTGTTGGACCTTTTTACGCACGCGCGTGATCGCCGCCTGCCCTGCCTGGTGGACGACGAGTTCGTATCCATCGGACTCGGAAACGGTAGTCAAACCTGGCCGGTGGACGATCTCCCAACCCCCGGGCAAGTGGACTGGTCGTCCCTGCACGGCATCCCGGTGGGATTGGTCACGGGTACCAACGGTAAGACGACATCCGTGCGTATGGCCGCGGCCATGGTGCGTGCGGCGGGCCGTGTGGCGGGTATCTCCTCGACGGACTGGATTGCCGTGGACGAAGCGATCATCGATCGCGGCGACTACTCGGGGCCCGGCGGTGCGCGCACGGTGTTGCGCGACCCGCGCGTGGAGGTCGCCATCCTCGAGACGGCACGCGGAGGTCTACTGCGTCGCGGGCTTGCGCTGGATCGCGCCGACGCCGTCCTGATCACCAATGTTGCCGAGGATCATCTCGGTGAGTTCGCGCTTCCCGATCTGCCGGCGCTGGCGGATCTCAAGTGGGTGGTCACGAAGGCGCTGGATAGCACGGGTCGCCTGATACTGAATGCCGACGATCCATTGCTGGTCGAACGCGCGCGCGAGTGCAAGGACCGTATGACGTGGTTCTCCGTCGATGGGGACAACACGAGGCTCCATCAGAGCCTCGCCGATGGCGGTGATGTTTTCACGGTGGAGAACGGCGAGATGGTTCATCGGTCCGGCGATCACCGGCGGGCGCTGTTGCCGCTTGCGGAGATCCCCATGACGCTTGGCGGCGCCGCTACCCACAACGTGGCCAACGCCCTGGGCGCGGCGGGCCTGGCCGCCGCGCTGGGCATTCCCCTCGAGGCAATCGCTACCGGTTTGCGCGCCACAAGCCGGGAGGATCACCCGGGTCGCCTGAATATATTCGAGTTCGACGGCGTGAAGGCCATCGTCGACTTCGCCCACAATCCCCACGGTTTAAAGGCGCTGTTCGACACCGGAAGCAAACTGCACGCCAAACGCCGCCTCGTATTGATCGGTCAAGCCGGGGATCGCTCTAATAAGGCCATCGATGAGCTGGCCGATGCCGCCTGGGCCATGGAGCCCGATCGGATCATCATCAAGGAAATGGGGCGCTATGCCCGGGGACGCAGCAAGGGAGAGGTTCCCGGGATGCTCCGCCATCGGTTTCTCGCGCTTGGCGCACCCGCCGGAATTATCGGATACCAGGAACACGAGCTGGACGGCGTCCGCGAAGCGGTCGAGTGGTCGCAACGCGGCGATGTGCTCATACTTCTTATCCACGAGGACGTGGACGGTGTCACTGAGTATTTGAGCAATCGTTCTCGATAGCGGAGGGAAAACCCATGCCGGAGCGAAAAAGATCCCGCGCAGTCGGGTTCAATCACGTGGCTTTGGAAGTCGGTGACATCGACGAAGCGCTGGCCTTTTACGGCGAGTTCCTGGAGTTCGAGCTGCGCAGCAAAAGCGAGAATATGGCTTTCATCGATCTGGGGGATCAGTTTCTGGCGCTCTCCAGGGGCCGTCGCCAGGCGCCGGACGACGCGCGCCATTTCGGGTTGGTGGTGGAGGACAAGGCGTTGGTGCGTCGGAGACTCGAGGATATGGGCGTGGAAATCGTCAGCGACCGCTTCCTCGATTTTCTCGACCCGTGGGGCAATCGTATCGAGATTGTCGGCTACGAGAACATCCAGTTCACCAAGGCACGCCATGTGCTGCGCGGAATGGGCCTCGACGAACTTCAAAAATCGGAAAGCGCCTTGCAAGAGCTCGCCGACAAGAATATGGCACCAGACTGATTGACGATCTTGGTCCTTCTCCCCGGGACGGGGGTTGAGGTGGGGGAAGGGCGACTCGCTTAATTCCCCAATCCCACTAATTGGCTTCCCGAATTGAGACCCATTCCCATTTACGCGCGGTATAGACACCCCCTCCGCAGGCCGATATTCCTTGCATAGCTGATTCTGTCGGCAGCATCAATCGGAGCAACACCATGTACGTCAAAGACGTGATGCATAGCGAGGTAACAACGACGCCCCTGGGAACCCCCGTGCAAGAGGCGTTCGAAATCATGCGCGACGGTGGCTTTCGCCATCTGCCGGTGCTCGATGAGTTCGGCAAGGTCGCCGGAATTCTTTCGGATAGAGATCTGCGCAGCGTGGGCGCCATCTACAAAGACGATGCCACGGGAACCGAGGACTTCCTCGTCACCGAGGACACCACGGTGGACAAGATCATGGCCGCCAATCCATTCAGTGTGTCACCCGAAGACTCGGTCTCATTCGCCATCGACATCATCCGGGAAAAGCGTATCGGTTGTCTGATTGTGTCCAAGGGCGGGGAGCTGCTGGGTGTCCTGAGCTACATGGACCTCCTCGATGCTCTGAAGAGGATCCTCGACAAGCATGCAAAGAAAAGCGCAGCCTGAGTGGGTCGCGCTTTCGCGCTCCAGATAATCTCCCGGCACGCCGGACAACTTTCAGTCCTGCTTGCTGCTGGCGTCTTCGAGCGGTGCCGTCACGGGTAGCCGCGAACCGAGCTCCTCACCGAACTGCTTCGCTTCGTCGATGATTCGGCGCGCGTGCCGCCAGCGATCGCATTCGTAGCCCACCACCGTCGACCAGGCACACCACTGATCCTCGAAGGTGCCGGAAATATCTCTGATGAGGTTCCGGTAGTCCCCGGGTCGTGTGAAGAGGAACAAGAACACGACGACCACGAGGGCCAGAACGATAGATCTGAAGGGTTTGAGTTTCAACATGGGCACTCGAGACAATCTGCCCAGGATAGCCTAACGCCCCGCGTACTGTCGTCCGCCGACCCGATATCCGTATGCCGGAATCCCCCGCCTTGCTAAAATCTCCGGGATCCCGTTGATCCAGGGAGGGACACGAAATGTCAAGAATTCTCTATCTGCCCCTGTTGGCCCTTGCGCTCGCTTTGCTTGCGGATTCGGCAATCGCCACCGAAAGCAAAGAGTTGCGCACGCAGCGACAAGTCGCTCAGAAAGAGCGGCAAGTCCAGAAGAACGAACGTAACAGCGAGACCAACGAGGCCACGAGAGCCTTCCGTGAGTATACGCGTGAGCTGAAGGTGGACTATCAGGAGCAGGTGAAGGAGCTCGATACCGACTTCGAATTGCGGCGTGTCGATCTGAAGGCGGATCACGATGTCAGGATCGCCGGCGCTGAGGCGGAGTATCAAAAGAAATTGTCGAGTCTGTTCATGAGGCCGGGGGGAGAATTCGACGAGCAGGCCATGGAGCGGATGCAGGCGGAGGGAAAGGCTTTCGCCGACGAGCAGTTTGCCCTGAGGAGGCAGTCCGCTGAAGAGTTTCATCGGGAACGTATCGCCAGCGAGGAACGCAAAAATGCGCTGTTGACGGAAGCGGACCAAATGGCTCTGGACGAAGCTTCATCTCTGGGGCTGACCCGCAAGTATCCACCCATTCTCGCCACCCCCATCGGCGATGGCCTTACCGAGCAGGAACAGCGCTGGAACACACGGGAGAAGAAGGAGGTAGTGAAGCTCGAGAAAAGGAACAGGAAAACCGTGGGCGCATTTCGAAACGGCGGAAAACTGCGCAAATGGGAAATCGAGAAGCTGAACGAGGATTTCAAACTCACCTGGGACGAGAAAGCCGAACTGCACGCCCTGGACTCCCAGCAGCTGTTCTACAACGCCATGTTCATGCAGGCAGCCCAGGGAGGGAAGATCGACCAGCAGGACTTCATGGCGAAGTTGGCGGAGATCAACGAACAGAAAAAGCTGATCAGTATCGAGTACAGGAAAATTCGCGATCAGAACCGAATCAAGCGTAGAAAAGAGAAAAAGGCGATTCTCGCCGACTGACGGAGCCCGTTCGCCTCTGGATTGTAATCTGTATAAATTTACAGTATTCTCGCCGGGGACTCGCGAGGGTACCCGCATGCAAGCGTCTTTGTTCGATACCGGTGACCCGGCCTTCGACCCCCGGCTCAACGGACTCGAGCGCCTGGAACTCGACCACGGCGCCTGGGTCGACTATCTCCCCCACTGGCTTGCTGGCCACGAGGCCGTCTATCAGGACCTGGTCTCCAGTGCCGACTGGAAGCACGAGCGCCGGCTCATGTACGACCGCATCGTGGACGTGCCGCGCTTGACCGCCGCGGCACCCGCGCATGGGCCCGGTGCGCGACTCCTCCAGAATCTGTCGGCGACCCTCTCGGGGAATTATGGCGTCACTTTCAAGGGCATTTCACTCGCATGGTATCGGGACGGTAAGGACAGCGTCGCTCCTCACGGCGATCGGATCGGCCGGCATGGCGACGATACGGTGGTCGCCATCGTCTCGGTAGGCGCGCCACGCCGATTTGTGCTGCGTCCGGTGGCGGGCGGTCGATCTCTCGTCTTCTCGCCCGGCTGGGGTGATCTGCTGGCCATGGGCGGCAGCTGCCAGCGCACCTGGTTGCACGGCGTGCCCAAGCTTGCCCGGGCCGATCCGCGCATCAGCATCCAGTTCCGGGCGGCGGCCCCGCGACGCGTTCATTTTGGGCACGTTTAAATTGGACAGCTAACGGTCAATTTTCTTGCTCTGTCGTGGGGGGACCAAGGGGCGTGCTTCCGATCACTCGGAATCACGGAGGAACGACACACCCGCAACCGTCCGATGGTTACATTTCGGAAGCGTGAAACTCCGCTTTCCGGAGGGGGGTGTGCCATGCTGGAATTCGAACCGACTATTCGGCAGCGTCGCCGCTTTGGCGTTTTCTTTCTGTCTGCCTACCGCGAGCTCAGGACTGTCTATCCGGGCGGCTTTGAAACCTTTCTCGTCGCGACTTGTGCCGCGATGGGAAATCGGCACACCGGGAAGCCCGTCAACGTGAGCAGCATCGCGGAAATGACCGGGATACCCCGGGCAACCGTCATTCGGAAGCTGCATCTGCTGGAGGAAATCGGACTGGTGAGTCGTAGCGAGACAAGCCACGGTACGATGGTCTACATGTCGCCGGAATCCTGGGACCATGTGGGCCCCCACGTGGCGCGCCTGCTGGAACTCGAGACCGAGCTCGCGATTGCCAGCGAGAGCTGACTCGACCAGCGCGCCGGACCGGAGCTGGCGCGGAATCCGGACGGGGGGCCGCGTCGCGTCGTCAGAAGAACTTGAGTGCGACACCCTCGCGCGACCGGCGGACCACGATGGCCGGACGGTTGTGCAGGCGAATCACCGAACCGAGATCCAGTACCAGGTTGAGCTTCACCACGTGTTGTTCGCGGATGGGCAGCGGTCCGGTGGCGACAAAGGCGCCGGTGGAGCTGAGGTCGCGTACTTTACCTTTGTAACGCGGCGATCCTTGTCGCGAGACATAGGCATGTGCTTTCGTTGAGGTGCGGGATACGAAGCGGCGCTCGCGTTTCCCGCTGTACTGCTCACTGTTCTTTTTTTCAATGGGACAGTCCACGTTCATCCCCCCTCATAATTGTTGCCCCCGAGTGCTGCATTATATGGTGGATTGGCCGTGAGGTCAGTTTCTTCGTTCGGCTCCATTGGCAGGAATTATTTTCTCCCCATGCGGGGCCGGTAGCGTTATTCTTGTTAGCATGAGGCCGTCAGTGACATGGAACAGCGCAGGAGTGGAATGCAGGAGTCGCCGCCGATGAAACTGCACTACAACGCGGCTTCACCCTACGCCCGTAAGGTCAGAGTACTGGCCATCGAAACCGGTCTCATGGGCGGAATCGAGCTCGCCAAGGTAATGGTCACGCCGACGAGCCCCGACGCGGATCTGTGCGCCGACAACCCCATAGGCAAAATCCCGACCCTGGTCCTCGACGACGGCAGTGCGCTCTACGATTCCCGGGTGATTTGCGAATACCTGGACGGACTGCACGCCGGTGCGCACCTGTTTCCCGACAATGGCGACGCTCGCTGGACCGCCGTGCGTCGTCAGGCACTGGCCGACGGCATTCTGGATTCCGCGGTGAATACACGATATGAAACATTTCTGCGCCCGGAGGAGCTTCGTTGGGCGGACTGGGTGGACAACCAGATGGCGAAGATCAGACGCAGCCTCGATGTGCTCGAGGGCGAGCCCATGGGCGACGGGGTGGATATCGGCACGATTTCCGTGGCCTGTGCACTGGGGTACTTGGACTTTCGTTATTCCGACGAGGGATGGAGAGACTCCAGGCCCAAGCTCGCCGCCTGGTTCGAGAAATTCGCTCAGCGACCCTCCATGAGCGAGACAACTCCTGAGTAGCGTCGTCGCGGTGACGCCCCCGCGCCTCTCGAAGACCCGCTATATTTCTGGTTGCCAGTGTCATCTGAAGCTCTGGTACGACTGTTTCGAGCGCGAGCTCGGCGCCGACGTCGATGCCGTCACCCAGGCGATTTTCGATACCGGCCACGAAGTGGGCCGTCTCGCCCGGCAGCGTTATCCGGGCGGTGTTCTGGTGGAGGCGGATCATCTGCACCCGGAAGACGCGATTGCGCAGACGCGCGCGCTGCTGGCCGATGAAACCGTTCCCGCGATATTCGAAGCGGCGTTCGAGCATCGGGGCGTACTGATTCGCGCCGACGTGCTGGAGCGCAGCACGCGCGGCGGCTTTAATCTCATCGAGGTCAAGTCCGGCACCACCGTCAAAGATGTCCACGAGCACGATGTTGCGGTGCAGATGTGGGTTCTTCGCGGCGCCGGCATCGATGTTGCGTCAGCGGGCCTGCTGACGCTCGGCCGGGGGTACGTGTTCGACGGCAAGAGTCTCGACGTGTACCGCCTGTTTCGCTTTCACAACCTGGACGATGCAGTGACGAAGCACCTGCCATGGATTGGTGAAGATGTGACGCTTCTTCACTCGATGCTTTCGTCGAAAAGGGCTCCGGAAATCGAACCGGGTGATCACTGCTTCGAGCCCTACGACTGTGGATACTACGAATTCTGCACACGCGAGTGGGAGTACCTCGAGCATCCGATTACCGATTTACCACGTCTGCGGAGTACCAGGCTGGAGCAGTTGCAGAGTCAGGCAATCGAGGAGATCGGTGACATACCGGATGAATTTCGACTCAGTAACCGCCAGGCCATCGTTCGGCAGTCGGTCATCACAGGAAAAGAGTACGTTGCTCCGCAACTTCAAGAAGAGTTGCTCCTGGTATCGTATCCAATCCGCTATCTGGATTTCGAGAGCTTCAGCCCGGCCATCCCCCGCTATGCCGGTACGCGTTGCTACGACGCCATCCCATTCCAGTTCTCCATGCATAGTGAAGATAGAGACGGCAATGTGTCGCAACGCGAATTCTTGTGGACAGAGGCGAGTGATCCGCGAAGGCCACTCGCAGAGGCGCTACTCGATGCGCTCGGTGATGACGGGACCGTCTGCGTCTACTCCGGGTTCGAGAGACGTGTGATTAAAGCCCTGTCGCGCGACCTGCCCGATCTCTCCCCCGAACTCGACGCGCTCCTGGAACGTCTCTGGGATCTACTGAAAATTGTCGAGAGGAACTACTATCATCCCGATTTCCACGGCTCGTTTTCCATCAAGCAGGTGCTTCCCGTACTGGTGCCGGAAATGAGCTATGAGGGTCTGACAATCGGCGACGGGCGCGAGGCGAGCGCCGCCTATCAGAACAGCCTCGATTGTGATGACCCGCAAGAGCGCCAGCGCATCCACCAGGCACTCCGGCAGTATTGCGGCCAGGACACGCTGGCGATGCTGGCGCTCAGACGCGCGCTGGTGGAAAAGGCACCGGCCAACCCTTCCCGGGGAGGGGGGTAATCGCCGCGCTAGTGTGCACCATGTCACAGGCGGGGCGTGTGTTTGCGCGGAACGGGGGCGTGAACAAGGTCTCGGAACTACGCTTGGAAAAGCGTCAGGATCTCACGATCAATTGGCATTCGGGGCGACACGGATAGTTCCTCACGCCCGAAACATCAGATCCCAATGGCAAAGCTGGACATACCCGGTTATCAAATCAAGGCCCACGTCGGCTCTGGCGGCATGGCCGTGGTGTTCCGTGCTACGCAGGAATCGCTGCAGCGGTCGGTGGCGCTGAAGGTTCTCAAGAATACGGAATCCAAGGAGTGGACCGAGCGCTTTTTGAATGAAGGACGCATTCTCGCGTCGCTGAGTCACCGCAACATCATCACCGTGCATGACATCGGAATCCATGCGGGTCACATCTATATCTCCATGGAGTATCTGAACGGCGGCGATTTGAAGCTACGCATCGAATCCGGCATGACTCCCAAAGACGCCCTGGCGATACTTGCCACCATCGGTGAAGCGCTGGAGATCGCGCACAAGAAGGGCGTCATCCATCGCGACGTAAAGCCAAGCAACATCATGTTCCGGCAGGACGGCGTACCGGTGCTGGCGGACTATGGAATTGCCAAGGATTTCGAGCGTGAGACCGACGTCACCGTGGACGGCACCGTCATCGGCACTCCGGATTATCTGGCCCCGGAGCAAGCCAAGATCGAGCCCGTGGACGGTCGTACCGATATTTACGGCCTCGGGATCATCTTCTACGAAATGCTGACTGGTAAGAAACCCTTCGAAGGTGATTCCCCGGTGCATGTGGTCTTCAAGCATCTCAACGAGCCGATCCCGCAGCTTCCCGAAGAATTGGCCATGTACCAGCCCCTGCTGGATAAAATGACAGCGAAGGACCCGGACGACCGATTTGCGGACGCCGCGGAGCTTCTGGCGGTAGTCACCGAGCTGCGGGTCAACAATGCCGTCGGTGGGCTGAAAGAGGGCAAGAACAAGGGCAGGCGAAAGACCGACGAGAAAAAGAAAATGAGTGGCAAGACCGTGCGCCGGTTGGCGTTGGCTGCCGTTCTGATGCTGGCCTGCGGTCTCGTCTACCTGCAGCGGGAAACCGTTCTGCCCTTCTTCGAGCCCTATACCGGGGCGCTGGTCGATGAACGGGGCATCATGGTGGATCAAAGGGACCGGGCAGTGGGTCTGACACTGGGCTGGTGGGAATCCATCGCTCCATACTTCGCCTGGAAAGCCGCGGACGCCGCGGAGACCCGGCTGCTGCGTTGCCGCAGGGAAGGCCGACCCAATTGCGACGTCAAGCTCGCGATTCCCCCAGCCGGCGACGCGCTTGCGGGGAACGCTTCCGCGACTACCCGGTAATTCCTGCAGCGCCGGCGCCACTCGCCGGTCTCGCTATAATCAGTGAATGAATGTCGCCAGACGGACAACGGGAGATCCCCGTCATCCGGGAAATTTGACCGATCCGCGGCAGCTGGTGGTGGCGGCGTCCTCGGACAGTCCGGGGGAGCAGCGTTTTCCCAGCCACCGGCATTTCCGCGCCCAGCTGGTGTTCGCTTCCGAGGGCGTGATGACGGTTACCACCACCACCGCGACCTGGGTGGTGCCGCCCCAGCAAGCTGTGTGGGTTCCGGCGGGGGTCGAGCACGAGGTGTATTCGGCCGGGCCGCTGTCCATGCGCTCCCTGTTCGTGCATCCCGATGCGACCGGCGGCTTGTCCGGGGAATGCAGTGTGATGGCGGTGGGAGCCTTCCTGCGGGAGCTCATCGTCAAAGTCTGCGATCTCGCGGAGCGCGAGGCGACGCCTGAGAGCTACGCCCGACTGGTGGGCGTGGTGCTGGACGAGCTGCGTGATCTGAAGGCGGCGCCGCTGCACTTGCCCCTGCCGCGGGACCCGCGGCTCAAAGCCGTTACGGACTCCCTGATGGCGTCACCCGGTGACGATCGCGACCTGACGCAGTGGGGCCGGCACGCCGGCGCCAGCGGCCGCACGCTGGCACGCCTGTTTCGCCGCGAGACAGGCATGACCTTCGCGGGCTGGCGGCGACGGCTGCGCCTGCTGGCGGCGGTGTCGCGGCTGGGCGCGGGCGAGTCCGTGACCAGGGTGGCCTACGATCTCGGCTACCACAGCCCCAGCGCCTTCGTGGCCATGTTCCGGCGCTCCCTCGGAGCGCCGCCGGGGCGTTACTTCAAGGGCGTGGCTTAAGCGCGCCGCGCGACCATGTCGATCTCGATGAGCGCGCCGCGGGCGAGTCCGGTGACGCCGATGCAGGTTCTTGCCGGGCGCCGATCGGCGGGGAAGTAGCTGGCGTAGGTCTCGTTCATAGCGGCGAAGTCTTCCTCGAAGCGGGTAAGGTAGGCGCGTGCCTGGAGAACATGCTCAAGGCCCAGGCCGAGGCTTTTCAACACGATGATCAGGTTGTCCATGACCCGCCGCGTCTGGGCTTCGATACCCTCCGGCAGAGGCTTGCCGTCATCGTCCGGGTCCGTGGGCATCTGACCGGTGAGTAAAACCCAGCCATCGCTCTCCACCGCGTGGCTGAAAGGGGCGACAGGCTTCGGGGCATTGCTCAACAGATGGAACTGCGGTGCGGACATCGATGGGACTCCTCCGGAGCTATTGAATGACGATCAGCAGTTGCGTTTTGCCGCGGATGATGTCGACGGCAATGGTGCGTCCTGTTCTGCGCAGGGCGCGGCTCAATTCTTCGACGCTGCGCACGCGTTCACGGTTGATGGCGATGATGACGTCACCGGGGCGGATGTTGTTTTGCCATGCGCGGCTGGCGCGCTCCACGTCGGCAACGACGACGCCATCGATCTGACCCTGGAGTGGGTGGCCACTCCCCATCGCCTGGAACACGGCGCCGGAGAGCTGTGGTGCGGCCTCGCTGCCGGCGTAGGTGACTCTTTTCACGCTGGCTACGCGTACCCTGATTTTCCTGCGCGTGCCGTCCCGCACCACTGTCATGGTCACCTCGCCGCCCACGCGCACGAGGCCGACACGGTTTCGCAGATCCGCGGCGCTCGTCACCTCGTCGTCGCCTACCGCCACGACCACATCACCGGGCGCGATGCCGGCATCCTCGGCAGGCGAGCCCGGTTCCACGCGGGTGACCACCGCCCCGTTGCTGATGTCGAGATCGAGCGCTTCGGAAAGCTCAGGCGTCAGGTCCTGGATCAGTACGCCAAGCTGGCCCCGGCGAACCTCCCCGTATTCGGCCAGCTGCTCGACCACCGCGCGCGCCATATTGCTCGGCACGGCGAATCCGATGCCGACGTTGCCGCCGGACGGGCCGATGATGACGCTGTTGATGCCGATGAGCTCGCCTTTGAGGTTGATGAGCGCACCGCCGGAGTTGCCGGGATTGATGGAGGCATCCGTCTGGATGAAGTCCTCATAGCCTTGGATATTGAGCCCGGTGCGCCCGAGCGCGCTGACGATGCCCGAGGTCACGGTCTGGCCAAGCCCGAAGGGATTGCCGATGGCAACCACGAAATCGCCGACTTCCAATGCTTCGGAATCTCCGAGCTCCAGCGCCGTCAATCCCTCCGGCGCTACCTTCAGGAGCGCGATGTCCGTCCCGGGGTCGCTGCCCACCAGTTGCGCCGTGAGCTTGCGCCGGTCTTTCAGGGTGACGACGATCTCCTCGGCTTCCTCGATGACGTGATGGTTGGTAATCACGTAACCGCTCCGGGCGTCGATGACCACCCCGGAGCCGGCGCTCAGCTGCGGTCGCTGCTGGGGTTGCTGGAGGAGGTCCTCGAAGTATCGGCGGAAGAAGGGGTCACGCATGAGCGGGTTCTGGCGCGCCGGTGCCGTCACCCGCACCGAAATGTTGACCACCGCGGGCGTCACCTG
>CAXMNG010000099.1:0-9308 GCA_964194585.1 Salibacteraceae bacterium
TTGGGTTGTCTGCTCAACATCGCCGGGCGCATCAAACGCGAAGGCCGTGCCATCAAGGTGTTCCACGTGGCGGAAGTGCTTGCCGGCATGACCGACGTGCCGGCGATCGGTGACGCGGATACACCGGACGACACCCCGTGAAACCCACCTCGAGCCATTTCAAGAAAAGCGCGCGCGTGGCGCTGGTCGACGCGGATCTGCAACGGGCCATGGGTTTTATCAGGAGTGGTTTCGTCGAGAACCGCCGTGCCGCGGTGGAGCGATTGCCCGAGTTCGACGAATTGCGACAGTCGGCGCGCGGGATCAAAGAGCACACGCTGCAGAATCTGGACTTTTACCTGGAAGCATTCGAGAAGCGGGTGAAGGCCAACGGCGGCAAAGTCCACTGGGCGAGCACACCGGAGCAGGCTCGCGACATCGTCCTCGGTATCTGTCGGCGCGCAGGCGCAAAGCGCGTGACCAAGGGCAAGTCCATGGTGGGCGAAGAGATCGCCATCAACGAGGCACTGGAGGGTGCGGGCTTCGAAGCCATCGAGACGGATCTCGGCGAGTACATCATCCAGCTCGCCGAAGAGCCCCCCAGCCACATCATCGCGCCCGCCGTGCACAAGACGAAGAGCCAGATCACGGAACTCTTCCACAAGCATCATGCCCGCTACGGTTACACCGAGCGTCAAACCGAGGTGCCGGGGCTGGTGGACGAAGCGCGTCAGGTATTGCGCGAAAAATTCCTGAGCGCCGACGTGGGTATCACCGGCGCGAACTTCCTGGTCGCGGAAACCGGCTCGACGGTCATCGTTACCAACGAGGGTAACGGTGATCTGACCAGTA
The DNA here is from genome assembly GCA_964194585.1 of Salibacteraceae bacterium. Classification (GTDB taxonomy): domain Bacteria; phylum Pseudomonadota; class Gammaproteobacteria; order HK1; family HK1; genus JAABYT01. Next base: position 832 of record CAXMNG010000099.1, read on the forward strand.
CGCTGCCACCGGTGCACATCGTGACCGCGGGTATCGAGAAGGTCGTGCCTACCCGGGAGGATGTGAGCACGTTGCTGCGGGTTCTCGCGCGCAGTGCCACGGGGCAGGAGATGTCCGTGTACACCACTTTTACCACGGGGCCGCGCAGGCCAAACGATCTGGATGGCCCCACGGAGTTCCACGTGGTGTTGCTCGACAACGGGCGGTCGCAGATGCTCGGCAATGAGTTCCACGAGATGTTGCGCTGTATTCGCTGCGGCGCGTGCATGAACCACTGCCCCGTTTACCAGGCAATCGGCGGCCACGCCTATGGCTGGGTCTACGTGGGGCCCATGGGATCGGTGCTGACGCCGCTGATGGTGGGCCTCGACCAGGCCGGTGACTTGCCCAACGCCTGCACTCTCAACGGCCGTTGCGAGGAAGTCTGCCCCATGGGTATCGGGCTACCGGGAATGCTGCGCCAGCTGCGCCGCCGACAGTATCAGAATCGCCAGACCTCGGCGGTGTCGCGAGTCGCGTTAGCTGCCTGGTCCTTCCTGGCCCGGCGCCCGCGGCTCTATCGCCGCGTCTTAGGGGCCGCGGTTGCGAGTCTCGCGTGGCTCGCCCGCGGCCGCGGTCGCTTCCGGCACATGCTGTTCGCCGGGGGCTGGACCTCGGTGCGGGATCTGCCCGCCCCCCAGGGTTCCAGCTTCCAGAACCAGTGGCGCAAGCGCCGCCAAGGCAGTCAGTCATGAGCGATGCCCGGGAGCAAGTGCTCACTAACATCCGCGCGGCTCTGAACCGCGAAGGTCCGCTACCGGACAGCATTGCCAGAAGCCTGCACGGACGCCTGAGCCGGCCCCGGGCCAATCTCAAGCCGGCCATCGGTGACGACGCAACCGCGCATTTCATCGAAAAGCTGGAGTCGGTATCCGGCAAGGTCACACGGGTCGCGAGCATCGACAAGGTGGCCGAGGTCGTCGCCCGGCATCTCGAGAGCTTCGACCTGGGGGACGCTCTGGTGGTGGCGCCGGACCCGGCGCTGGAGGGGATCCCCTGGTCGAACCGCCTCAGCGTCGAGCGCCGTGCCGCCGCCGTCGGCGATTCCTTGAGCGTCACCGGCGCCTACGCGGCGGTCGCCGAGACCGGCAGTCTGGTGCTCCTGTCGAGCCCGCAAAGCCCGACAACGTTGAACTTCCTGCCCGACGACCACGTGATCGTGGTGCGCGAGTCGCAGATCGTGCCACACATCGAGGATGTGTGGGTGCGCATGCGCAGCGACAAACAGGCCATGCCGCGCACCGTCAACTTCATCACCGGACCGTCGAAGACCGCCGATGTGGAACAAACCATCCAGGAGGGCGCCCACGGGCCGCGAAGGTTGCACGTAATTCTGGTCGCGGATTGAACAGGGAATATGCCGGCTACGCTAGGCCGGTCGCAGCCACACTGCGGTGTCGTGATACACCGCGCCGCCGTTGGGAGCGCCGGGCTCGGCGCTCACCAATGCGTTGATACCCACTCCTTCCTCGAACGCACGGTTCGGCCAGACGCTCTCCACCACTACCACGCCCTGCTGCACACCGTCGAAGGATTTCGCGTGCACCAGGACGTTGGCCCGGCGATTGCCGACCCGAACCCGGTCACCGGTCTCGATGCCGATGTCGGCCATATCTTCCGGATGCACGAGCACTGTCGGGCGCTTCTCACTGGCAATGGACGTGGGCGTTTCGGTGAAGCTCGAATTGAGGTAATTGCGCGCCGGTGCCGTCACCATGCGATAGGGTTGCTCGTCGTCGGCCTCGTCTATGTTGGTAAGGTGATCGGGAAGCGTCGTCATGGATTCGTGGTCGCGCCCTAAAGCCCTCCAGTCCGGCTTGAAATGGAAACGCCGATCCTCGTGGGCAAAACCGTCGAGGTAGTGCATGGATTCGAATCCCAATGTGCAGTCGTGCCAGTGATGCTCATGGATGGTCGTGGCGTCGGGCCGGCCGGAGCGGCGCAGGGCGTCCTCGATGAGCTCCCACTCGCTCATCTCGAACCCTGGATGCCGGGCGCCAAGACGTTTCGCCAACTGGCACAGTACCCAGTGGTTGGATCGGCATTCCGCAAAGGGCTCGATCACTTTGCGCGCGACCTGTAAATAAGTATGGCCGCCAGCCTGATACACATCGTCATGCTCTAAAAAGGTCGTCGCGGGCAGAACGATGTCGGCCATGGCCGCGGTTTCCGTCATGAATTGCTCGTGCACGCACACGAACAGATCGGATCGCGAAAATCCTTCGCGGACCTGCAGCGATTGGGGCGCGACTACCATCGGATTGGTATTCTGAATGAACAACGCCGTTATTGGCGGGCCGCCCTGCAGGTCGTCCGGGTCAGCGCAGAGCACCGGCCCGATACGCGATTGATCCAGCACCCTGATGCTCTTGTCGCGAACGTCCAGGCCCATGATGATGGTTTGATCGATGGCGTAGATAGCCGAGTTGCTGTACAGCGCGCCGCCGCCCTTGTGACGCCAGGCACCGGTAATGGCCGGCAGGCAGCTGACGGCGTGCACGTTGGCGGCGCCATTTCGCGATCGCGACAATCCATAGCCCAGGCGCAGAAAAGAGCGCTCGGTGCGCCCGTAGAGTCGCGCGAAGTCGACGATCGCCTGCGCCGGGACGCCGGAAATGCCTGATGCCCACTCCGGTGTGCGCGCCTCGAGATGGGCCTCGAGTTCCTCGGGCGCATCGGTGAATTGTGCGAGATACTCGCGGTCGGCAAAGCCTTCGGCAAACAACGTGTGCATGATGCCACAGGCCAGCGCACCGTCGGTGCCCGGCCGCGGCATCAGATGATAATGCGCTTTCTCGGCGGTACCGGTGCGGTAAGGATCCACCACCACCAGTTTCGCGCCCCGCTCGCGCTTGGCCCGGGCAATGTGCTGCATGACGTTGACCTGGGTGTTGACAGGGTTTGCCCCCCACACGACGATCAGATCGCTGTCGGCCATCTCACGCGGATCCAAGCCGCGCTTGGCTCCGGTGCCGGCGATCCAGCCGGCGTCCACGAGCGTCGTACAGAAGGTGGAGTGTTGGCGCGAGTAACCCATGACGTGGCGAAGTCGCTCGATGCCGTCGCGCTGCACCAGCCCCATGGTGCCGGCGTAGTAGTAAGGCCACACAGCCTCTTTGCCGTCGCGCTCGGCGGCACGCGCAAGCCCCTCGGCCACCTCATCCAGAGCGTCGTCCCAGGAAAGCGGTTCGAAAGCCGAAATGCCTGCACCCTTGCGGCCGGTGCGGCGCAGGGGCTCGCGCAACCGATCCGGGTGGTGGACGCGCTCGGCATAGCGCGCCACCTTGGCGCAGATCACCCCCGCCGTATAGTCGTTGTCTCTGGCCCCGTACACCCGGCCGATGGTGTGCTCATCGATGCGCTCCACCTCCAGCGCGCATGTGCTCGGGCAGTCGTGGGGGCAGGTGGAATGAACGCGTGGGATGTTCCGAGCGCGGGTCATGGGTGCCTCGATGGAGAATCGATGGCGTCTCAGTCGGCAGGCGCCGGGGTAAGCTGTGCGCGTTTCGCAACGGCAGGCCGGCGTCCCTTCTTTCTCTCGGCCTTTTCCTTCATCTTTACCACGACCGAGCGTGCCGCCTCGGTCACATTGAACAGCTCCAGCGAATCCAATTCGCTTTTCTCAACGGGCTCCATGGCCGCATCGGGCTCTCGAGCAACGGAACGGCCGGCCATCACCCGCCTGTATCGGCGTTGATAGGCGAGATACATCGCCACGAGCCGAATGCTTTTGGACAGAGTCTCCCAAGCATAGCGGGCATGGAAGACGATTGGATTCTCCAATGCCAGGCCACTCCGGCGGTCTGTTCGCACTTTGCGGCGCAACAGTCCGCCGTCCAACGGGTGCAGATGCTCAATCCGGGCCGTGCTGTGGAACGACAACATTACCCATTTCACCTTGTCCACCAGATTGCCCCACTGTCTGGCCCGGCGCATGACCGTTTCAACATGCTCCGGGGTGTAATAGGCCTCCCACGCTTCGTGGTAGATGCCCAGCCATTCCTCATCGGACATCCGTGCATGAGCCGTGAGGACATGAACGGAATCGTAGTTGTTCATATCCGGGTCCATGGCGACACCTTGTTGCCAGAGCTCCTTGTGATCCTGGGATCCCGGCAGCGGTATCAGTATGAAGAACTCCAGGCAATCCACCGGCAGCTCCCGTTGGATGATCCTGATGTCCCGCAAAATGTTCTCGCGGGTGTCGGTGGGAAAACCAAGGATGTAACCGGCACAGGTCACAGCACCGGCAGCGTGCCAGGCTTGCAACATCTGTCGATACTCGGTGATGTTGTTCTGGGTCTTACGGGATCCGTTCAGGGATTCCGGATTGATGCTCTCCAGGCCGATAAACACTTTCTCCACACCAGCCCTACCCGCCTTCTCGATGAAGTTCCGGATCTTGTGACACAACGTGTCCACCTGGATGGTGAGTTTCAGATCGATTCCGTCTTCTTCGCGAAGCTTGATCAACCGATCAAACATCGCCTCCCAGGCCTTGTTTCTGGCGAAGTTGTCATCGGTGATGAAGAATTTGTGGATACCCTGGCCCACGTTGGAGCGAACGATCTTTTCCACGTCGTCGGCGGTGCGGTAGCGTGATTTGCGCCCCTGTACGTTGATGATGGTGCAGAAACTGCACAGATACGGGCAACCGCGCCCGGCGTCAAAGCTGGTGCGCGACGAAGACATGCGGTGGATGACGTCGGCAGGCAGATAGGGCACCGGCTGGTTTTCGAGTCCCGGCAAATCATTCATGAAGTTGTACAGCGGCTCGAGCCGGCCGGCGTAGGCGTCCTCGAGAACCAGATCCAGGCGCCCTTCCAGCTCGCCGGCGAACAATGAGATGCCGTCGTCCATGGCGGCCTTAAGGTCAGGGGGTGTGTCGGGCAACATGGCCAGGCAGCCGCTGACATGAAACCCACCGATGCAGGCTTGCACGCCCCTGGCCATGAACTTGCGGGCCAGATCCACCGCGCGGGGAAATTGATTGGTTTGCACGCCCACAAGCGCCACCATGCCAAGGCCACCGGAGCGTTTCACCATCCGCGCGAGTTCGTCGACCCGGATGCGGGTATTGGTCTCATCCAGTGCCGTCACCTGGATAGTGACGTTATCCCCGAGCACGCGGCGCTCCATACTGTCCAGTGCCAATCCGTAGATGGTGGCCATGGTGTTGGATGGCACCGCGGAACGGGACCATTGGATGACGTAGCCATCGTCATCGTAATGGGATGGTTTGACCAGGATCAGATGGAACCGCTTTGCTGACTCGGCGCTCACAGGTCTACCCCCGGCTGGTACCGAAGCGTGGCGCGCGAAGCGTTCATTTCGAAAAAATCATTCATCTTCACGAACTGTAGGTCAAAATTTCCCGGCTTGTCGCCCAATGCCCCGCACGCTCCTAGCTCCCCACGATGTTCTCGAGCGCCAGCTCGCCCACCTCGATGCGAATGGTATCACCTACGGCGAGGGTGAAATCATCCGGCGGCACGATGCCGGTGCCGGTCATGAGCAGCGCGCCGTGGGGAATGGCCAGCTCGCGGGTCAACCAACCGGCCATCTCGCCCAGCGAGCGCTTCAATCGCGCGCTGCTGGTATCGCCCTGGAACAGGGCGGCGCCGTCACGCCAGATGCTCATATATATGGGCAAGTTCTCCATGTCTGCCGGGTCACTCAGGACAATGCCGGGGCCGAGGGCGCAAGCGCCATCGTAGATCTTCGCCTGGGGCAGGTACAGTGGGTTCTCGCCCTCGATGTCCCGGGATGACATGTCGTTGCCGGCAGTGTAGCCGACGATCTCGCGGTCGCGGTTGATCACGAGCGTGAGCTCCGGCTCCGGTACGTTCCAATCGCTGTCGCGGCGAATGCGCACCGCCCGACCGTGCCCCATGACCCGCCAGCCGTTGGCCTTGAAAAAAACCTCCACCCGATCCGCCTCGTAGACTTTCTGATAGAGATCCTTGCTCTGGGATTCCTCCACCCGTGCTTCGCGACTGCGTAAATAGGTGACGCCGGCCGCCCACACTTCCTGGACATCGTCCACGGGGGCCAGAAGCTCACCGTCGGCCGCGAGCGTGCCTCGCGCCGCCGCGATCGTCGCCGGCAGTCGCGCGGCCGGTTCCTCGAGCAGCGTCGACAGGCTGGTGTTCTCGGGCAGATAGTGGCCATCCGCCGCCCAGCGCGGGCCGCGCTCGCCACGATGACGGGTCAAGTAGGTGCTCAATACCAGATGCGCCAAGCGGTCTGCGTTCGCCAACCTCGTTCCGCATACTGCACCGGGCCGGCTGCAAAGTCGAAACAGCCACCGGGTCAGCGCCGCGCATTCCCGACACGGCGCCGCAGGCGGCCCGGTGGGGTAGACTGATGCCGGAACGATACTGGGTGCCCACGATGCTGGGAGCGTTATTCCGCAAATTGCCCCCATGGTTTTGCTGCGCAGCTCTTCTGGTGGCGGCTCCTGCTGTGGTGTCCCGCACCTACAAGTGGGTGGATGAAAGCGGCGTTACTCACTATTCCGAGACCAGACCGGTAGGCCAGGAAGCCGAAGAGCTTTCTTCAGGAAGTCGGCCAAGCGTCGAGGCCGCAGATAGCGACGACTGCTCGAGCTTGATTTGCCGGGCTGCGCGCCTGGAGTCCGAACGAAAGCAGCAGGAGCGCGCCGAGCAGGAAAGACGGGACGCGGCCGCGAAGGCCGCGGCTGCCTACCCGGTCTTTCCTACTCCGGTAAAGGAAACCGACGACGAGAAAATTGCGCGACTGGTGGCGGAGTGCAAGCGGAGTCGCGGGTCCAACTGCGACAGCGACGAGGAGAAGCGCCGGATGTTACTGCAGAACGTCGAACTCACCCACGCCGAGCGCCGGGCCTTGCGAGGGTTGTCGCCGGCTCAGCAGAGACGCGCGCTGAACCAGAGAATCCCCAAGCGCTATCGCGACGTCGACTGAGCGGCCGGTGGTCGGCGATGAGCAGCCACTCGTGGTAGGCTCGAAGCCGCTCTCCATTACCGACAATGCAGGCCATCGGCAACGTGAACAATATCGATCTGAAAGGCCGTCGCGCCATCGTCACCGGCGGCGCCCAGGGAATTGGATTGAGTGTCGCCCGCCGTCTACTCGACTCCGGCGCCGCGGTCAGCCTGTGGGATCGGGATGCGGAGCTGCTGGAGCAGACCCATGCCGAGATCTCGAGTGCGGGGGATCTGCACCGGGCGACCGTCGAGCTGACGGACGCCGAAGCGGTGGCCCGAGCCGCCGATGACTCCGCCGCAGCCCTGGGGGGCATCGACATTCTGGTCAACAATGCCGGCATTGCCGGCCCCACGGTGCCGTCCTGGGAATATCCACTGGACGACTGGCGCCGGGTCATCGATGTGGACCTGAATGCCGTCTACTATTGTTGCCGGGCCGTGGTCCCGCGCATGCGCGAGCAGGACTACGGGCGCATCGTCAACGTCGCTTCCATCGCCGGCAAGGAAGGCAATCCCAATGCCGTTGCCTATAGCGCCGCCAAAGCCGGCGTCATCGCGTTGACGAAATCCATCGCCAAGGAAACGGCGGACAAGAACATCGCGGTGAACTGCATTACGCCGGCGGCGGCGAAGACGCGCATATTCGATCAGATCAGCCAGCAGCACATCGACTACATGCTGTCGAAGATTCCGCGCGGCCGATTCGTCAAGGTGGAAGAGATCGCGGCCATGGTCGCGTGGCTCGTGTCCGAGGAGAATTCCTTCACCACCGGTGCCGCATTCGACCTCAGCGGTGGCCGGGCGACATATTGAATCGACCGGAGGGAAAAGACTGATGCAAGTTCTGGTGACCGGCGGAGCCGGCTTTCTCGGTTCGCGCCTGGTGAGCGCGCTGCTCGCGCGGGGCAGTATCATCACCACCGGCGGCGATGAAAAAAGCATCGACGAGATCCTGGTGGCCGATATCGCACCGCCCGCGCAACCGTTTCCCGAAGACAAGCGTTTGAAAACCCGCTACGGCGATTTCAGTGAGTCGGGAGCGGTGAATCAGCTGATCAACAGCACCACCGCCGCCGTATTCCACCTTGCAGCTATCGTCAGCGGGGAAGCCGAGCAGGACTTCGACAAGGGCATGCGCGTCAACATGCAGGGCACCAGAAAGATCCTCGAGGCCTGTCGCCAACGGGCGGACTGTCCGCGGGTGGTTTTCGCGAGCTCGGTGGCCGTTTACGGTGGCGACATGCCCGACGTGCTGGATGATACGACACCGCTCTCACCACAGACCTCCTACGGCTCGCAGAAAGCCATGGGCGAACTGCTCGTCAACGACTACAGCCGAAAGGGCTTTATCGATGGCCGTGCGCTGCGGCTTCCGACCATCGTCGTGCGCCCGGGAAAGCCCAATGCCGCCGCCTCGTCCTTCGCCAGCGCGATAATGCGCGAGCCCCTGCAGGGTGAAGCCGTCAACTG
>CAXMNG010000100.1:0-14481 GCA_964194585.1 Salibacteraceae bacterium
GGGCGTCGTAGTGGCTGCGCGGAGTGGCTACGACGCGTATGGTCTTCCCGCCATGCTCATGACCTTATACGAGAGCAGCGAAACCGATCAGAATCTGACTTTTCTTTTCAGCACCCATCCGCCCACGGTCGACCGGCTGGAAAATCTGGATCAGGAAATGCAGGGCCGCATGGATCGATACAGCGGTGCCGCCGGCCAGACGAAGCGTTTTCAGGAGATACAAAAACGCTTGCGTGGCGGTAGTGCTTAATGGGGACCGGTAGTTAATGGGGACAGATCTATTTTCCCTTTGGACGGGCTCCGTCCAAAGGGAAAATAGATCTGTCCCCATTAACTACCCCCATTAACTACCGGTCCCCATTAAGCACTACCGTCGTGCGTTGATGGCTTCCGCGATCTCCATGCTGAGAACTTCCAGGGTGCGGCTGCTGGCGGCCACCAGCGCGTTGTAGGTACCGTCTCCGGTTTCCTCGTAGACGATCGTCACCCTACTGAGCAGCGGTTCGCGCGTATCCTTGCCGTACAAGGTCCAACGTGCGCCCAGAGCCGCCGCCTCGCCGAGTCGTCCATCGAAGCGCGCGATATCGATGGAAACCTGAAAATCCAGTGAAATCTTTTGCCGCCTGGGAACGACGTACACGCGATTGGATTCCAGCATGTTCGACAGGTTGACGGCGATTACCCTGGACACGCTGTCTTTCAGGGGCTCGGCCCACTGATGGGATTCGGAGAGGTCGAGCTGGTAGTCTGACGTGCGCGTCACGATCTGTGATCGATTCAGGTGCGCGGGCAACTCGATGGGTCCTACACCGACGGCGATCCCACGTTCGACGCCGGCAATCGATTCGCTGGTTGTCGCATGCAGGACATAGAAGTCGGGCGGTGGCCCTTTGGCGCATCCCCCCGCAAGCATGAGCGTGACGAGCACGACGAAAAAAGCACTCCTTGATTTGCCTCGCATCCGTCTCTCCTATCGTCCCTTGCCTTTCAGCAACGCGTCCGGATTCTGCTCCAGATAGTCCGCCATCAACCGTACAGAGCGCGCCGCAGCCGCGAGTTCCTCGAGTGTCGTTTCCAGAGCGTAACGGGTATGGGAATCCTCGCCGATGAGACTCTCGGCGGCTTTCAATGTCGATGTGGCCTGGTCCATCGTGGCCTTGGCGGAATCGGACAACGGTTGCATCTGCTGGTCGAGGTTGCTCGCCAGAGTCTGAATGGCGGACAGCGTCGTATCCAGCTTTCCCGCGATGCGAGACAGGCGTTCGTCCGTGCTGTTACTCAAGCGCGACACGTCCGAGAGCGTAGCCACGAGCGCGGTCTCGGCTGCCGCAAGCGTTTGTCTCGTCTGTTCCAGTGTTTCCATAGCTGTCTGAGAGAGCTTGTGGGTATCGGTTTGCAGTTGTAAGACCAGTTCGTTGGTGTTGCGGGCAGTCTTGTCGAGATTTTCGATGGTATCGGCGAGAATCGGCGAATTCACCAGCGTGCTGATACCATCCATGGTAAGAATGGCCTTGCCGGCCAGAGCGTCTACATCGAGCTTTTCGAACAGGCTCGTTACCTTGTCCAGATGCGATGCGACGCTGGGTATCTCCGGAATGTCTCCATCGACGTGCACGATCGTGGCTGGCGTACCGGGGTGAAAATCCAGAGCCACGAACTTTCTGCCGGTGACGAGACTGCGCAAATCGAGTCGTGCCCGCAGGCCGTGCGCGATCATCCTTTCGATCTCGCTCGCTGGTGATCGCTCCGATTCATCGTCGCGGATATTGGTCACCGAATCGCTCTTCAGAGACATGTAGACAGGGATCTCGAAGGAAGTTTTTTGAGGGTCGTAGAGCGCCTTGATACTCGTCACCGTGCCCACGGGAACGCCGCGAAACTCCACCGGAGATCCTACCTGCAGGCCGGTTACCGATCCTCCGAAGACTGTTACTACGACGACGCGGTCGTCGAAAAACTGCCCGGTACCGAACACCATAACCGCGCCCAGAACGAGAGCGATTGCGCCGATAACGAATGCGCCGATGACCGTCGTGTTCGCCCGCTTGCTCATGGTGTACCCCGGGTAAGAAACTCACGTACCTGTCGATGGTCGCTTTTGTCTCTCAACAGCCGTGGATCGCCGGTGGTCAGCATGGTCGATGTCTCCCTGTCGAGAAATACCGAGTTGTCGCAGATACTGAGAATGCTGTAGAGCTCATGACTGACGATCACGATGGTGGTGCCGAGGCTGTCCCGCAGGTGCACCACCAACTCATCGAGCAACCGTGAGCTGATTGGATCGAGCCCTGCCGAGGGCTCATCGAGGAAAAGCGTGTCGGGATCCAGCGCCATGGCCCGGGCGATGGCAGCGCGCTTGCGCATGCCGCCGCTGATCTCCGATGGATAGTAATCCTCGAACCCGGCCAGCCCCACCAATGCCAGCTTGAGTGAAGCGATTTCACGGGCTGGCTCATCCTGCAGCCCCACGAACTCCTTCAGAGGCAGAGCGATATTCTCGGCGAGCGACATGGAGCTCCACAATGCGCCGCCTTGATACATGACGCCGAATGCACGCATCAGGATCTTCTGGCGTTCAGGATCTGCGTCCCAGAAGCTTTCTTCGCCATAGAGAATTCGACCCGCAACCGGCCGGAAAAGCCCGATTGCACTGCGCATCAGGGTGCTCTTACCGCATCCGCTCGGACCCATGATGGCGAAGATATCACCTCGCCCGATGGTGAAGTCCAAATCCCGTTGTACCAGGCGGTCGCCGTATCCGACTGTGACGCTCTCGAATCGTATATGCGCTTGCCCAATCGCCATCTGTCTAGATGCCCATGATGTCGTAGGCGACCGTCAGCATGGCGCATGCAATGACGATGAATACGATGCCCGTGACGACGGCGGAGGTGGTCGCGGCCCCCACCGCCGCCGAGCTTCGCCCGCACTCCATGCCGCGCAGACAGCCCGAGATGGCGACGATTGCTCCGTATACCAGACCCTTGAACAGCCCGCCGAATACATCGAATAAATCGATGGCGGACCGGGTCTGCCGGAAATACTCGTAGATACCGATATCGAACAGGGACACGCCGACCAGCGCTCCGCCGAGAATTCCCATGAGATCGGCATATAGGATCAGAATGGGCATCATCAGCACCAGCGCGAGAATGCGGGGCACGACCAGGAAGTCTATGGGCGAGATGCCCATGGTTCTCAGCGCGTCGATCTCCTCGTTGACCGTCATGGTACCGAGCTCTGCGGCGTAGGCAGCGCCCGTACGCCCGGCCATGATGATCGCCGTCATCATCGCGCCCATGTCGCGTACCATTCCCAGTCCGACGAGATTCGCGATGAAAATATCCGCACCGAACTGCTCGAGTTGCACGGCGCCGACGAATGCGAGAATCAGTCCCACCAACACGCTGATGAGGCTGACGATGGGCAGCGCCTGGGCGCCCACTTGTTGCACGATGAGAAACAGGTCCGAGCCTCGATAGCGGGCCCGGCCCCTGAGCATGCGCCCCAGAGACACCGACACTCCACCGACGAAGCGCACGATATCGGCCACGGAGCGAAAGAATACGACGGCTTCGCTGCCGACGTCGGCAAGAAAGGAGGTGTCGGGATGGTGGCCCTGAATCTCCCGATGCGGAGCGACCGCCTCGGCCAGATCGAGCAGTCCGCGCAAGCCTTGGGGCAAGCCCGAGAGGTCGAGTGGCACGCCCGCGCGCCTGGAATGGCGCACCAGCTTGTAGATGACGTTGACCAGGCTCGAGTCCCAGGCCTCGAGACTGCCCGCATCGAAGCACAGCCGTGAAAGCGCCTCGCCGCCGTCGATGGCTTGTTCCACCTCGTGGGTAGACGGCAACCCGCTCGCCAGAGCCCAGCTACCCGACACCTGAACCCGCAGGACGCCCGCCCCCGGCTGGCTCAATCTCAGTTGTGCAGCTGACATCCCTGGGTCGATACGGTACTGATTCAATGGATTACGTTGGATACGTTCAGCTGACTATGGCTTGCCGGCCCGCCAAGCTCAAGCTGAATCCCCGCCGCCATGTCGGACATTCTCGCCGGCACCCACTATTCTTCGACTACACTTTGCATACGTGGGAATATGCTGCCGCAACCATAGAATCCCCGCTTCCCGAGTATCGCCAGTGGGTCTTTCGCTGCGATTGCTGCGCGTCGTGTTATGCACAGCACCAGGATCTGCAGATTTACCGTCTACGCGAAAGACCAGCGTCTGGAACTCACCCATAAGCCGATGGATCGCTACTGGATACGGCAGCTCAGAACGCTGACCATCCATTAGCATGCTGCGACGCAACCTACAATTCATCCTGGTCGGGGTCCTGGTATTAATCCTGGCTGCGAGTTTGCTTTACTCGCTGACCAAGCTGCGCAGCCTCGAGGAGGTCGCGACCCGGGACATCAAAATCAGCATGTGGGTCGCCTCGCAGCCGCTGGTAGAGTTGCTCAAGCTGAGAAACGCCGTCGCCGGGTTCCAGGCCAGGGCCGGCGCCGAGAACGGAACCTATACTGCTGCGGAAGTGCAGGAGCGTTTCGAGGCCCTGAGGAGCCGCATCCCGCTTCTGACCGAGGGCCGTCAGGGACAGATTCTTCGAGAGATCACCGATGTCGAGGCCGCAAGCCAGAGCGCCCTCGCCGTGCTCGATCAGGTAAGAGAGGACATTCAGTCCATCGACCAGGCGGATGCGTTGCGTCTGCGTCTGCTCCAGGCTCGGCTCAGCTCCCTGGAACCAGTGTTGAACGAGCTGCACCTGGATGCTTATCTGCAAACCAGCGCGCAGCACGACCTGCGTACCTCGGAGCTACACGGTATACGCAGACACATCGTTCTGACTCTTCTGGGTACGATTCTCAGTGCCGCGGTGCTGGTCGTGTTGCTCGTCCGTCAATGGCGGCGCACGACGAAGTTGCTGGAAGAAGCCCGCCGCACCGCGAATGCGCTGCATCTCAGCCAGCGAGCCATCGAGTCGACCAGTAACGGAATTCTGCTCACCGATCATCGCCACGATGATCATCCGATCGTTTACTGTAATCCGGCATTCGAGAGAATGACGGGTTATACCCGGGACGAGGTGCTGGGTAGAAATCCGCGCTTTTTACAAGGCGGGGATAACGAACAGGATGAGCTCGGCAAGATGCGTGCCGCCATGGGTGCCGGCGGGGACTACCGAGGAGTACTCAAGAATTATCGCAAGGATGGGACGCTGTTCTGGAATCAGTTGCGCATGTCGCCGGTCTTCGATGACTCGGGACATCTGACCCACTATGTGGGTATTCAAACCGACGTTACCGAGTCCTATAACCTCACCCAGCAGCTGTCCTACCAGGCGACCCACGATAGTCTTACCGGCCTCGTCAATCGGGCAGAGTTCGAGCGCTATCTGCAGCGGGCGCTGCGCAGAGCGCACGCCGACGGCAGTGAGCATGCTCTGTGTTATCTGGACTTGGATCAGTTCAAGATTATCAACGATACCAGCGGACACATTGCCGGCGATGAGCTGCTGCGCCAGTTGGCAGAGGTGCTGAAGGCCAAGGTTCGTAAAAGCGATTTGCTGGCCCGCCTCGGCGGCGACGAGTTTGCGGTGCTCATCGAGCACTGCACGCTGCAGGATGCCGAGCGCGTCGCCGACGTACTGTGCAAATCGATCTGCGAATACCGTTTCCAGTGGGATGGAAAGAGCTTCGCCGTGGGAGTCAGCGCGGGGCTGGTGCCGATCACGCCGCTGACGGTGAGCATGACGGAAGTTCTGAAAGCGGCCGATGCGGCCTGTTACGCAGCTAAGGATGGGGGGCGCAACCGAATCCATATCTATCGTGAAGGCGACGCAGAGCTCAGCAGGAGATTCGGTGAAATGCGCTGGGTGTCGCGGATCAACGAAGCGCTGGAAACGGAGCGCTTCACGCTGCGCTTCCAACCCATCGTGCCGGTCATCGCCGGGAATTCCTCTGGCTGGCATTACGAGCTGCTGCTCTCGATGCGGGATCACGATGGCGCAATGGTGTCACCCGGGGCATTCTTGCCGGCAGCCGAGCGCTACGGGCTATCGGTGAATATCGATCGCTGGGTGGTAACGAACGCCTTTTCTTGGTTGAGCACTCACCCCGCAGAGCTCGCGCAGACGGAGCGCTGCTCGATTAACTTGTCCGGCCCCAGCATCAGCGACAAGAACTTTCTCGGTTTCGTGATCGATCAGCTCGAGAACAAGGGCGTACCGGCTGAGAAGATCTGTTTCGAGATTACCGAGACCGCGGCAATAACGAATATTTCGAGCGCTTCACGGCTAATCTCCACGCTGAGGGGATTGGGATGTTCATTCGCGCTCGATGATTTCGGCAGCGGAGTCTCGTCCTTTGCTTATCTGAAGAATCTGGCTGTGGACCTGATCAAGATCGACGGTGTCTTCGTCAAGGAAATCTGCGATGACCCGGTGAGCCAGGCGCTTGTCAAAGCCATCAACGATATGGGTCACGCGATGGGCAAACGGACCATAGCGGAAGCCGTCGAGAGTCAGGAGATCTTCGAAGAGTTGCGCCGAATCGGTGTCGATTACGCACAAGGTTTTGGTATCACCGAGCCGCGTCCCCTCTCGACACTCGAAGTAAGTCCCGAGCCCCGCGCCCTGAAGGCTCTACGAGCTTGATGCGCTACCCGCGCCGCCGCCGGCGGCGCCCTCTGTCCCCCTGAATATGACCCATGGATATGACGCTTTGGCTGCTGTAGATTGGCCTTCAAACACAGCAGTTTTGATGCTGAGGTGACATCATGAAATACGCAGAAAACATCCTCGGCCTCGTCGGTCATACCCCGCTGGTAAAGCTCAACCGGCTGACCAATTCGCGTATGGCCACGGTCCTCGCCAAGCTGGAGAACCTCAATCCCGGTGGATCGGTCAAGGATCGCATGGCGGTCAATATGGTTCGCCGGGCCGAAGAGGCCGGCCTGCTCGAACCGAGCGCGACACTGGTGGAGAGCACTTCAGGAAATACCGGCCTCGGGCTCGCGATGATGGCGGCGGTGCGCGGTTATCGTTGCGTGTTCACCATGCCCGACAAGATGAGCAAGGAAAAGGTCGACATGCTCAAGGCCTATGGGGCCAGAGTCATCATTACCCGCACCGACCTGTCCCATGATCATCCGGACAGCTACGTGGAAGTCGCCAAGCGCGTCGCCAGGGAGACACCCGGCGGCTTCTACACCGACCAGTACTACAACATGAACAACCCCGAGGCCCACTATCTCACCACGGGCCCCGAGATCTGGGAGGACACGGATGGGCAGATCGACTGCTTCGTAGGTGGTATCGGCACCGGCGGCACCATCTCCGGAGCGGGTAAATATCTGAAGGAAAAGGCCGCCGAGGCCGGCCGTGAGATACGCATCGTCTGTCCCGACCCCATCGGCAGCATCTACCACGACGAGTTCTACAAGGGCAGCTCGGGGGAGCCAGGCATTTACCGGGTCGAGGGCATTGGTCACGACTTCATGGTCGGCACCCTGGACATGTCCGTTATCGACGAAGTGAGAGAGGTGTCGGACAAGAACTCCTTTCTCACCGCCCGGCGGCTCGCCCGCGAGGAAGGCATCTTTACCGGCGGCTCCACCGGAACCGCCGTGTACGGCGCCCTGGAAGTAGCGAAAGAGCTCGGTCCCGGTAAGACTGTGGTCGTTATCGTCGCTGACTCCGGCGACCGCTACCTGAGCAAGTGCTACGACGACGATTGGATGAAGGACATGGGATATTTCGGGCCCGAGCAGCTGCTGGGCACCGTGCGCGAGGTTCTGCGCTTCAAGGGTGGCGAAATCGAGTTCGCGCAGCCTGACGAGACCCTGGCGAGCGTCGCCAAGCGCATGTCGGATCACGGGATATCCCAGATGCCCGTGGCAAGGGGCGAGCAAAGCGAACCACTGAAAATGATCCACGAAGTGGATCTGCTCCAGAGCCTCGTGGATCAGCAATGCACACTCTCGGATACAGTGGAGCACGCGGCCGCGGATCTCGAGGGCCAGGTGAGTATCGACGATTCACTCACTGCCGTGCAGTCCGTGTTCGATGATCAGAATGTCGCGGTGGTAGTGGAAGACGGCGATATAACGGGGATCATCAGCAAGATTGACGTGATCGAGTATCTCGCGACCCAGCTTTGAAACGTCGCGCTGGCGTAGATATGCACGACCTCGTCATCACCAATGCCCGTATCTGCGACGGGCTCGGTTCGGCAATCGTGCCAGGCAGTCTCGCGGTCAGGAATGGCCGCATCAGTGCGCTCGGGGACGACGTGGGCAACGGGCGCGAGGTGGTTGATGCCGGCGGCCTGGTGCTGGCCCCGGGAATCGTCGACACTCACACGCACTACGACGCCCAGATCACCTGGGATCCGCTGTTGGCGCCGTCTCCGGCCCTGGGTGTGACAACCGTGGTCATGGGCAACTGCGGTTTCACTATCGCTCCCTGCCGCGTGGCCGATCGCGAGCTTACGATGCGCAACCTGGTGCGTGTCGAAGGCATGTCGCTGGATGCCATGCACGCCGGGATCCAATGGCGCTTCGAAAGTTTCCCGGAATACATGGATTCAATTGCCGAACATGGCATGGGCCCGAACGTGGCGGCCTTCGTTGGCCACTCATCGGTACGCACCTATGTGCTCGGCGACGATGCACCCCGGCGGGCGGCCACGGTGGACGAAATCCAACAGATGTGTGCCATCGTGCGTGGCGCCATGAACATCGGCGCAATCGGCTTCGCCACCTCGACCTCGCCGTCGCACAACGGCGCCGATGGTGACCCGATGCCGTCGCGGCTCGCCGACGATGATGAATTGCGCGCTCTGGTGGGCGTGCTCGGTGAAAGCAAGCGCGGAATATTCATGCTCACCAAGGGCGGTGGTACGAGCATTCCATTTCTGGAATCACTGGCCGCGGAAAACTCCCGGCCTGTGATGATCGCCGCGCTGCTTCACAACAGCACGAACCCTGACGGGGTTTTTGACGAGCTCGAGCAGATCCGCGAAGGCCGCGAGCGGGGGCACAGACTCTACGGTCAGGTGTCGTGTTGCCCGCTGACCATGGAGTTCACCCTGCGCGCCCCGTACCCATTGGAGGGAATCGCCGCCTGGTCGCCGGCCCTGACGGCGGCGCCCGAGGCGGTTCCCGGTATTCTTGCCGATGCCGCGTTTCGCGATGCCGTCGAGCGCGATCTGAGCGAGCCGGCAGCCGTGCGTTTATTCAATGGCGAGTGGCAGAAGCTGCGCGTGCTGGAAGTATGCAAGCCCGAGAACCGCCGTTTCGAAGGGCGCAGCGTTGCCGAGATTGCCGCTGAAGAGGGCAAGCGGCCCCTGGACTGGATGCTGGATCTGGCTCTCGCCGAGGATTTGCGAACCACATTCGTCGCGGTGCTTCTGAATTCAGACGATTCGGCTGTCGCCAGGTTACTCACCCATCCCGCCAGCGCCATCGCGTTGTCCGACGCCGGCGCGCATCTGAGCTTTTTCTGCGATGCCGGATTCGGACTGCATCTCCTCGGTTACTGGGTGCGCGAGCGCCACGCGATGTCACTGGCGGAGGGCGTCAGGCGATTAACCAGCGAGCCCGCCGATATCTACGGTATTCGCGATCGCGGCTGCCTGAGCGTCGGCGCCCACGCCGATCTCCTGCTCTTCGACCCGCTGCGCGTCGACCGTGGTCCCAGCCGGCGGGTATTCGACTTGCCCGCCGGGGCGCCGCGCCTGACCACCGACGCCGTGGGTGTTCTGGGCGTGTGGGTGAACGGTACCCGTATAGTGGACGAGAATGGTGCCCGCAGCGATGCGCCGAGGCCGGGACGGCTTTTGAGGGAGTTCGCGTGCTGATTTTTTGGCTCGTGCTCCGGTCCCTTTATAATGTGAACGAATAACAATCGCGCCGTAGACCATTCAACATGTCCACGACCCCGGAATCCACCAGCGTATCGCTGGCGAGAACGCCCCTCTACGACCTGCACCTCGAGCTGGGAGCCCGAATGGTGGCCTTCGCGGGCTACCACATGCCGGTGCAGTATGAGAACGGAATCATCCATGAGCATCAGCACACCCGTGCTGCCGCCGGTCTGTTCGACGTGTCCCACATGGGGCAGGTGCGTATTTTCGGCGAGGGTGCCGCCAGCGCGTTGGAATCCCTCGCCCCCATGGATGTCGTCGAACTCGAAATCGGGCACATGCGCTACGGCTTATTCACCGATGCCGGAGGCGGCATTCTGGATGACTTCATGGTTGCCAACGCTGGCGAGCACCTGGATATGGTGATCAATGCGGCCTGCAAGAAGGACGATCTGCACAGAATGCGAACCGCGGCGGGTGATCGCTGCCGAATCGAGGAGCTCGAGGATCGCGCGTTGCTGGCGCTCCAGGGACCCGCGGCCTGCGAGGTTCTGGGCGCCATGGCACCGGCGATTAATAGCATGCCGTTCATGACGATAGCGGATGTGGAGCTGGCGGGAATTTCCTGCTCTATCTCCCGGTCCGGCTATACGGGCGAGGACGGATTCGAGATTTCCGTGCCCGGCGCGGCGGCCGAAAACCTCGCGAGAAAGCTGCTTGCCAACGACGCGGTGGCTCCCATAGGGTTGGGGGCCAGAGACAGCTTGCGCCTGGAGGCGGGGCTGTGCCTCTACGGCCACGACTTGACGCCTCAAACGACACCTGTGGAGGCAGGACTCACGTGGACGATCGCCAAGGTCCGGCGCCCTGGCAGTCAGCGCGCCGGGGGTTTCCCGGGCGATAATCGGATCTTGCAGCAGCTTGTGGACGGAGCGAGCCGGCGTCTGGTAGGGCTCCGGCCACGAGGGAGGGCGCCGGTGCGCGCCGGCGCCGATCTGATGGACGCCAACGGCGGCAGCATCGGCATCGTGACCAGCGGCGGCTTCGGCCCGACGGTGGGCGGTCCCGTGGCCATGGGCTATGTAGGCAGCGAGCATCGAAAGCCAGGCACCACCGTGCAAGCCGTGGTTCGCGGTAAGCAGCTGCCGACTGAGGTGGTCCGGCTGCCCTTTGTCGAAAGGCGTTATTATCGAGGCTGAAGAGCTTGCGTCCAGCACGTTACAACAGGGGGTAGGGATCATGAGCGCAGTGAGGTTTACGAAGGATCACGAGTGGATTCTCATGCAGGACGATGGTGTCGGCGTGATCGGCATTACCGATTACGCCCAAGATCAGCTGGGGGAGCTGGTGTACGTGGAGCTGCCGGAGATTGACAAGGAGTTGGGCGCCGGCAGCGATGCGGTGGTGATCGAATCCGTGAAGGCGGCCGGCGAAGTGAAGGCCCCGGTGAGTGGGACCGTCGTCGAGGTCAACGAAGCCCTGGCCGACGAGCCCGAGAAGGTCAACAATGATCCCATGGGAGACGGGTGGTTCATCAAGATAAAGATCACCGACACGAGCGAGCTCGATAATCTCATGGATGAGGACGCTTACAAGGAATATACGGACGACCTGTGAACAGTTCGTTGAACGCCGATCACCTGGAACAAAAAGAGAACCGCAACTAATGTCCGAACATTATGGCTCGTTGGATGATCTGGAAACCCACGACGAATTCATCGCTCGTCATATCGGACCTGACGACACGCACATAGCAGAAATGCTGCGCGAGCTGGGTGTGGATTCCCTGCAGGCTCTGATGGACGACACGGTGCCGCAGTCCATCGTTTCCGATACCCCGTCCAGTCTACCCCGTGGATTCGGCGAACAGCAGACCCTGGAACGTCTGCGCCACTTCGCCGAGCAAAATCAAACGCCCGTCTCCATGATCGGCATGGGTTACTACGATACCGTGCTGCCTACCGTCATTCAACGTAACGTGCTCGAAAATCCCGGCTGGTACACCGCGTACACGCCTTACCAGGCGGAGGTCAGCCAGGGGCGCCTGGAAGCGGTGCTCAACTATCAGCAGATGGTCATGGACCTGACCGGAATGGATTTCGCCAATGCGTCGTTGCTCGACGAGGGCTCCGCCGCGGCCGAGGCCATGACCATGGCGAAGCGCTTGTCGAAGAGCAAGTCTAAGCAGTTCTTCGTCGACGCCGATTGCCACCCTCAGACGATTGCCGTCATCAATACCCGCGCGCGTCCATTAGGGTTCGAGGTCGTCGTCGGTAACGCCGACACCGATATGGATGGGTCGCAGATTTTCGGAGCCCTGCTGCAGTACCCGGGCTCCAGCGGCGTCGTGTGTGACATCGGACCGGCCATCGCGCGCGCCAGGGAAGGCGGGGCGCTGGTTTGCGTGGCAACGGACCTACTGAGCCTTTGCCTGCTCACGCCGCCGGGTGAGCTGGGCGCAGACATCGTTCTCGGAAACTCCCAGCGATTCGGTGTCCCCATGGGTTTCGGCGGGCCCCACGCGGCTTTCTTCGCCACCCGCGCTGCCTACAAGCGCTCCACGCCGGGGCGCATCATCGGCGTATCGGTGGATTCTTCCGGCCAGCCGGCTCTGCGCATGGCGTTGCAGACCCGTGAGCAACACATCCGTCGGGAGAAAGCTACCAGCAACATCTGCACTGCCCAGGTATTGCTGGCGGTGATCGCGGGATTGTACGCCGCCTACCACGGGCCAGAGGGCGTCCGGCGTATCGCCGAGCGCGTGCATCGGCTGACGCGCATCCTCGCTGCCGGTCTGAAACGTCTCGGCTTCGATCCGGTTCACGATGTCTTCTTCGACACCCTCACCGTGAGCGCCCCCGGGCGGGCCGCGGACATCGTCGAAGCGGCTCGTCTAGCGGGGATCAACCTGCGGCCGCTGGATGCGAACACTCTGGGAATATCCTGCGACGAGACCACTACCCGCGAGCACCTGACAGGATTGTGGAAAGTTTTCTCGGACAAGGGGGAGTCGCCGTCCATCGACGATCTCGATGCGGACCTGGCGGAGTGCATTCCCGGTAAGTTGCGCCGCACGAGCGATTATCTTACCCACCCGGTGTTCAATCTCTATCACGCGGAAACCGAGATGCTGCGCTATCTCCGTCGCCTGGCGACCAAGGACATCGCGCTGGACCGATCCATGATCCCTCTCGGCTCGTGCACCATGAAGCTCAATGCCACCACCGAGATGATCCCCATCACCTGGCCGGAGTTCGCGCGCGTGCACCCCTTTGCGCCGGCCAGTCAGGTGAGTGGGTATCACGAACTCATCGGCGAGCTCGAAGCCATGCTCTGCGAGGTGACCGGGTTCGACGCTGTTTCCCTGCAACCCAACGCGGGCTCCCAGGGCGAGTATGCGGGGCTTCTGGCTATTCGCAAGTACCACGCGGATCGCGGCGAAGGCGATCGCGACGTGTGTCTGATCCCGTCATCGGCCCACGGCACCAATCCTGCCAGCGCGCATATGGCTGCTATGAAGGTCGTGGTGGTTGCCTGCGACGACAATGGCAACGTCGATGTCGCTGACCTGCGTGCCAAGGCCGAACAGCACGCCGACACCCTCGGGGCGTTGATGATCACCTACCCGTCCACCCACGGTGTGTTCGAAGAGGCGATCCGCGAAATCTGCCAGATCATTCACGATCACGGCGGTCAAGTTTACATGGACGGTGCCAACTTGAACGCCATGCTGGGGATCTGCCGGCCCGCCGAGTTTGGTGCCGACGTGTCCCATATGAATCTGCACAAGACATTCTGTATTCCCCACGGCGGTGGTGGCCCCGGCGTCGGTCCCATCGGCGTGGTTGCGCATCTGGCGCCCTACCTGCCGGACAGCCCTGTGGTGGACAACGTCAACCCGGTGGCCGCGGCCTCCGGCACCATCGGTGCGATTGCCGCCGCGCCCTGGGGCTCGGCTTGCATACTGCCGATTTCCTGGGCCTATATTTCGATGATGGGTGCCGCCGGATTGCGGCGCGCCACCGAAATCGCGATTCTCAATGCGAACTACGTGGCCCACCGTCTGAATCCGCACTTCCCGGTCTTGTACACGGGCAAGAACGGCAGGGTCGCCCACGAGTGCATCATCGATCTGCGCCCGGTAAAAGCGTCCTGCGGCGTCACCGTGGACGACGTCGCCAAGCGACTCGTGGACTACGGCTTCCATGCACCCACCATGTCCTTTCCGGTGGCCGATACGATGATGGTGGAACCCACCGAAAGTGAATCAAAGCGCGAGCTGGACCGATTCTGCGATGCCATGATCGCCATACGCCAGGAGATCGCCGCGCTGGAATCGGGCGAAAGCGATCGACAAGACAACCCGTTGGTCAACGCCCCCCACGCGTACGCGTCGCTGGTCGCGGAAAAGTGGACTCACCCTTACTCGCGGGAAACAGCCTTCTTTCCGGTGGAACAGGTGCGGGAGGACAAGTTCTGGCCCCCAGTGGGCCGCATCGACAACGTCTACGGCGACAAGCACCTGGCCTGCGGATGCCCGCCGATGGAGGCCTACAGCGACGCGGCGGACTGACGTCGGCGGCCCGCCAGCTCTCCGTCAATGGGGTCCGACTC
>CAXMNG010000101.1:0-6314 GCA_964194585.1 Salibacteraceae bacterium
TCCAGGTGACCTTTCCGTGGTTCAATTCGCCGCGTTACTGGGACGAGCATGTGCTCGCACTGCGCGAGCAGGCCGCGTTGATGCAGGAAGAACCGCTCATCTGGGATCCTGCCCCCTAGTCGAGCTGATCCTATGACCCAACCCGGATCCGAAAAATCAGTGCGGGAGAAGCGCATGGTCAAGGACACGTTCTTCATCCACGCCGGTTTACTACGCGAACCTGGCGGATGCGGAGACCCTGAACGAGCACCTGAAAAAGGACATCCGCGCCTGGCAGAAACAGGACCCGGAAGAAACCGTCCGTTCGAATGTGGCACAGGCCGGTGCCTGGCACAGCGCCACCGATATGCACACCCGCGGGGAGTTCAACGGGCTTACCCGGGAAATCTTCGAACTGGTCCAGGGAATCTACGATAAACGCAGATACTCACGCCTTATTTCGATCCGCGCAGACGGCATCCCAACACCTGGAACGAGGTGTTTTATCAACCTCTGGAGGGTCGTTAGATCGTATTCCCCGCCTGGCTCGTGCACGCGGTACATCCGAATCTCTCCGAAGAGGAGGGCGAGGCCGGTGAGCGTATCAGCGTGAGCTTCAATTTTTATCAAATTCGCCGCGGTTCGGAGTTGCGCAAGCCGAACAGGAAGGAAGTCGTCGTCGGCGATCTCGAGCCTCAGCAATGACTGACACCGATCAGAGACCCGATGAAAGCATCGCCGGGCAACGGTTGCGTCTGGCATCGCTGGAATCTTATGAGGAGCGGATTCGGAGCCATCGGGAGCAGGAATGCGACCTGGAGGTAGAAGATATTGCCGCGCAGGCGGCTCTGCACAGTACGACGAGCCGGCTTCAGCCAAATATCGATGCGGTGCTGGCAGCACGGATCGGACACTCTCTGGAGGTTCGGCATCGGCTCGAGGATCAGCGTCGAAAGGCCGGCACAGGGCAGGGCGGCCGCTCCAGCGGCGGTAGGCGCGAGCGGGACGCATTGCGCGCCGGCCACGCTGCGCTGCAGGCGTGGCTCGAGGCCTCCCGGCCCCGGGAGCCCGGCGCGATGGCCGCTGCCGCCAAGGCGGCGCTTCTGATCGCCACCGTTGTCACGGTCTGGGCCGCGATTGCTATTCACCCGGCATTTCTACTACTGCTGGTTGTGGTCGTCGGTCCCATGTCTTTCGCGACGGGACGCGGTCAGGACGCGGACTGGCGCCGCGTGGGTGCAAGGCGCCGATTCGCCGCTTCGGGACTCGCCGATATTGCCACCTGGGACGAAGAGAATGTGCGCGGACGTTTACTGGAGCTGGAGTCCTTGCTGGCGGCAATGGACCGAGACGGGCCGGACACCAGCTCCGGCGTTTGTCATGCGGATCCCGTGGACGCCCGGGCCGTGGCGGCGCAGATTGCCGAGGAGGATCAGAAGATTGCTTCCGGCCTGGCAGCCGCGGGGTTGACTATTGACGATGCGCAAGGGGAGACGGGAGAGTGGCTGCGCCTGGTCGCGCGCGCGGACCACACTCACGAGTCCCTGGAGCGTGTCAAGAGTGAGCGTAAACGTTTGCGCACGGAAGCCACCGAGCTTAGGCGTCAGCTGGTGCGTTATCTTCACGGTCAGGGCATAAAACCGACAGAGCAGCCGGACACGGCGGCAGCCATCGCAGAGCGCCTCGACCGCCTGTCCGAATCGCGCTGAGATCCGGGACCGCTACGAGCATGTCCATCGACATCAGCCGAAACAATCTTGAAGCCGATTTCGAGGTAAGAGGTAAAGCAGAAAACGACACTATGAATGCTTCCCGTCGAAACACCGTGCACCTCACTCGAGAGTTGATCGACGCACGCTTTCCGGTGCCGATACTGAATCGCTCTCAGGCTATGGGAGAGCTCAGCGACGCGGAGATCGAAGCGTCGCTTCGGGAGACTCTGGATGACAGGTGCGACGAGGATCTCTGGCTTTTCGGCTACGGGTCGCTGATGTGGAAGCCCGATTTTTCGTACGCCGAGCGAATCGTCGCCCGTGTGCAGGGATACCATCGAAGCTTCTGCCTGTGGCAGAGGCGCTATCGGGGCAATCGCCTCAATCCCAACCTGATGTTGGCTCTGGATGCAGGCGGCTCATGCTGCGGCGTCGCCTATCGCGTGGCGGCGCCGAATGTCGAGACCAAGATTTCCGCTACCTGGCGACGCGAGCTGATCGGCAACGGTTATCGACCACGATGGGTGACGGCGCGCACCGACCGGGGCCCGGTGCCCGCGGTAGCCTTCGTTGCCAACCGGGATAATGCCGAGCGATATACAGGCCGTCTTTCCGACGAGGTTGTCGCGCGCTACATTGCCGAGGCCTGCGGTGAGCGTGGATCGGGCGCCGAGTACCTGCTGGAAACGGTACTGGCCCTCGACAGGCTGCACCTTCGCGACAGCAGCTTGTGGCGGCTTCAAAGGTTGGTAGCAGGTCATTTGAGTCCGTGACGATTTTCGTAACAGGCGGCTCCGGCTTTGTCGGCTTGAATCTGCTCGAGCAGCTGCTCGCCCGTGGCGATCATGCCGTGTCCTTCAGCCTGGCGCCGCCGCCGGTGGAAGCGATGCGGGTATTCGACCGGCTGCCCGGCACTTTGCGCCATGTCGACGGTGACGTGCGTGACGCCGCAGCGGTTGGCGAGGCGCTCGCACAAAGCGGTGCGCGTCACGTCATCCACGGCGCTGTCATTACGGCAGGGATCGAGCGCGAGCGCCGAGACCCGGCCAGTATCGTATCGACCAACGTCCAGGGCACCGTAAACGTGTTGGACGGCGCACGCCATCAGGGTGTCGAGCGGTTCATCTATCTGAGCTCGGCATCCGTATATGGTGCCAGTGCGCTCGCCGACGAGGAGCTTTCGGAGGAACACACGGCGCCACTGCCGGAATCTCTCTATGCCGTCACCAAGTACGCTGCCGAAGGGGTCGCCCGCCGCTACGGCTCGGTTTTCGACATGCAGGTCGTCGCCGCGCGATTGAGCGCTGTGTTCGGGCGATGGGAGCACGACACGGGCCTGCGGGATACACTGAGTCCTCCTTACTTACTCACTCGAATGGCCCTCGCCGGCGACACCGCGGTGCTTGCGGATGAAGGCCACCGGGACTGGATCTACGGGCCGGACGTGGCCGCCGGCGTTATTGCTTTGTTGGATGCCGCGGCCCTTCGCCACGATGTCTACAACATTGGCACCGGTCAGACGTGGAGCCTGCGGCAGTGGTGCGAAAAGCTCAACGCGCGGCGACCGGCGTTCTCTTACCGGTTCGGCCCCGAGTCGGATGCCGATCCATCTCTCAACCCCGGCCGTCGTGCGCCGCTGTCGGTCAAGCGTATCCTGGGGGATACGGCTTATAATCCACGCTTCGGGCTCGAGGAATCCTTCGACGATTATCTCGAATGGATGGAAGGGTAGCGTTTGCGAATCCCATGTCTGAGTTCATGAGGCGAATCGCGGCTGTGGGGCTGCGGTGGAGAGCGTTCAGCTTCTCTTCGGCAGCTTTGCGGCCGGTCTATGGTGTACTGCTTCTGGTCCTGGCGATTGTTGCGATCCCCCGGGCGCATTCCCAGGAAATCGACTATACGCCTCTGGCGCCACCGGATACCTCGAGCCCCAGGGCGACACTGAAGAGTTTCCAGGACAACATGGAGTTGGCTTTTCGGAGATTCTATGAGCAGTGGGACAGTTCGCTGCTCGGCACGACGGCGGCGGAAAAACGTGCGGTCGCCTGTCTCGATGTGAGCCAATTGCCTCCCGTTCGGGCCAAGCGGCTCGCCACGGAGGCGGCGTTGATTCTGAACGACGTGCTCGACCGCGTCGTGATGCCTCCGGACGATGAGATCCCGGATGCCCTGGCCATGGCGGAGCTGCCGCCGGGTGCGCCGAGAGTCTGGCGCATTCCGGGTACGGAGATCGAGATCGCGCGGGTAGCGGAGGGACGCAGAGCCGGGGAGTACCTGTTTTCGCCGCGCACCGTGGACCGTGCCGGTGAGTTCTATGCGCTCGCCAGGAATATGTCTTACAGGCCCGGCGCTATGGACGGACTCTACGAGCGCGTTGTTTATGCGCCCGGATCCTGGATACCCGCGCGCTGGATTCACGCCCTGCCGGATTGGGCAAAGCAACGATTCGTGGGACAGTCCGGGTGGAAATGGATCGCCATGGGTCTCGCGGCGCCAGCCTGGCTCCTGCTCGTCTATATTGCGCATCGCTTGACCCGCCCGAAGGGCGGGAAACCACGTTACTGGCTGCGCTTTTTCATGGCGGTGGTGCTACTGCCGGTGACCGGGGGATTTCGCGCATTCTACGAGCAGCAGCTGATCGTCGTCGGGCCCGCCTATGTGGTCGTCGACAATGTCATCGTGATGCTGTTCTACATGATCGGCGCCGTGGCGATTCTCAACCTGGGCGCGGCAATCGCGGCTACGATCATCGCGTCGCCCAGAATCGAGAAAAACAGCCTCGACGCCAATTTTGTTTCCGTGGGATGTCGCGCGGTGGCGTGGCTGTTCGCCATTTTTATTCTCGCAAGCGGGTTAAGCGATCTCGGAGTGCCGCTCATAGCGGTGGTTACGAGTCTGGGCGTGGGCGGTGTGGCATTCGCCCTGGCCGCGCGACCGACCCTGGAGAATCTCATCGCAGGCGTAACGCTGTATCTGGACAGGCCGGTGAGAATCGGCGAGTTCTGCCAGTTCGAGGACGTGGTCGGCACCGTGGAGCGTATCGGACTGCGTTCGACCCGGATCCGCAGGTGGGGTGGTAATCTTCTTTCCGTACCCAACGCGCGGTTCGCCGAGTATCAGCTCGATAACTATAACGACGCCCGCTATCTCTGGATCCGTCAGAGGCTGCGGTTACGTTACGAGACGAGTCCCGAGCAGCTCTCGTACATCCTGGCAAAAATCAGGGAAATGTTGTTTGCGCATCCGAAAATCGTCTCGCCACGTGTGCGCCTTATCGGCTTTGGTGATGATGCATTGACCGTCGAGATTCTCTGCTACTCGGACACAGGAGTGTGGGCGGAGTGGCACGCCATCCGCGAGGATGTTCTGCTTCGAATAATCGAGGTCATCGAGGCATCCGGTACCCGATTGGCGCTACCGTCGAAGACAACTTATTTCGCCCGGGATGACGGCCTCGACGAGGAGCGTCGCCGGGCGGCGGAGCAGCAGGTCAGGGAGTGGACCGAGGCCGGCGAGCTGCCGTTTCCCGATATGTCCGAAGAGCAACGGGAGGCGCTTGCGGGGACCCTGCATTTCCCGCCAGAAGGTTCCGTCGCGCGCAAGCTCGAGTCAGAAAAGGACTAGATCGAATGCGGCTGGCGGCGTTCCGGCTGGTCGTGCTTTTTCTCGCCTTCCTGATGGTTTCCTGCCAGGCGAGAGACGTCATCAAGATTTCAGAATTCCAGGAACAGAACCGGCCTGTTCCCGAGAGCATAGTGATAGTGAGCTGGAATGCGCAGAAGGGCCAGAACGCGCTGTTCAAGACGGATCTGTCGCGGCTGGTTATCGGGGAAAGGCCTGACTTCGTGTTTCTGCAGGAGGCGCGCGCCGACCTTCTGGAAACCAAGCGCATAGGGGGATATTTCGCGAGCAGCTGGAGTTATCCCTGGCCGAACGGGGAAACCATCGGACTATTGACGTTGTCGAACGTTGCGCCCGTGCGGATTCAACCGGTGCCCAGCAAGCACAAGGAGTTCTTCATTACCGCTCCAAAGCTGTCTCTGGTAACGGAGTATCCTCTGGCAGATGGCCAACGTTTACTGGCGATCAACGTCCATCTCCTGGCGTTCGAACGTTGGGGCACCACAGGGATTGGTTCCCAGCTGGAAGATCTCAAAGCCGTCATGGAAGCGCACTCCGGGCCCACAATCATGGTGGGCGACTTCAATACCTGGAGTCACAAGCGATTGGCTCTGGTGAGCGAGCTTGCCGAGGAGTTGGATCTCGAGGAAGTCACCAATTTTCCTGGCGGCCGAAAAACGGGAGACAAGAAGGCATCGTTCTTGAACTGGCTGTTCGGAATCGAAGAGGAGCTACCTCTGGATCGCGTGTACTACCGTGGCTTCAGTCATCACTCCGCAAAGGTGTTACCCTACGATTCCTCGGATCACCCGGCGATTGGGGTGACGCTCGTCCTCGGGCCGCCGCCGTCCATCCCCGCCAACTAGAAGAAGAGCATCGCGATGAAAGCACTGAAAATTGCCCCCCTGATCGCGGGCGCGTTGGTCCTGTGCTCCTGCGCGCAGCTGCCAAAGGACTACCACGCCGAAAAGACCACCGCCATCACCGGCACTGAAGCTACCG
>CAXMNG010000102.1:0-1304 GCA_964194585.1 Salibacteraceae bacterium
CCGGCTATTCTTATATCCCAGTCGACCCGAGCTCACGGGTCGCGCCGGAGCGGCACACGCTCCGCTTACATTCTCCCCTGTTCACAGAATCCAGCGAGATAGCACCATGGCCGGTATCGAGCAGCATCTGGCGAATCTGGACAAGCGAGTACGCCGCCTGGAGCAAATCGTCGAAAGGCAACTGGAGCTTACGCAGACTGGCTCGGCAGCGAGGCCGAGTTCCACGCCCGAGTCCCCGAGCCAGCAGGCGATACCGCCCGAAGCGGCCACCCCGACACAGGCGCTTCCCGCCGGACTACGCGGCGCCGCCACGCCGGTACGCATCGGCACCCTGGTGGTTCTCGGCATTACTCTTTATATAGGTGGCTGGTTGTATCAGAAGCTGAGCGGGGACGACGGAGGCGAGGAGCAGGAGCCGCTTTCGAATGCCAGCGTCGGCTGACACGGCATTGCAAGTACTGACCTCACGCCCATAAAATCGGGCCGACTGGCCCGATGACACACTCAAAGCAACAATTTCACTACGTTATCGTCGGAGCCGGCTCGGCGGGTTGTGTGCTCGCCAATCGCCTGTCCGCGGATTCTTCTATCCGTGTTCTCTTGATCGAGGCGGGCGGGAAGGATTGGAACCCGTGGATTCACATTCCCGTGGGTTACTTCAAGACCATGCACAATCCCGGCATCGATTGGCGCTACAAAACCCAGCCGGATCCCGGACTCGACAATCGCAGCATCGATTGGCCAAGGGGGAAGGTGCTCGGCGGCTCGAGCGCCATAAACGGGCTGTTGTACATTCGCGGCCAGCCTCAGGACTACGATCACTGGCGCCAGCTCGGAAACGCCGGCTGGACCTGGGACGAGGTGTTGCCGTATTTCATGCGCGCGGAAGACCAGGAACGTGGCGCTGACGCATACCATGGTGTTGGCGGGCCGCTGGGCGTTTCGAACATGCGCGTTCGCCGCGATGTCTGCGACGCATTCATCAGCGGCGCCACCGAGTGCGGTATTCCTGCCAGGGACGATTTCAATCGTGATGATAACGAGGGCGCCGGCTATTTTCAGCTGACGGCTCGTAATGGCTTTCGATGCAGCACCGCGTCCGGCTATCTGAAGCCCGTCCGCCGGCGATCCAACTTGACCGTCGCTACCAAGGCGCACGTCGAGCGGCTTTGTTTCGATGCCGGACGGGCGACAGGTGTCGTCTATCGCCAATCCGGGCGCAGGATCTCAGTCCTGGCGCAACAGGAGGTCATATTGAGTGCCGGCGCTATCGGCTCGCCTCAGTTGCTGCAGCTGTCCGGCGT
>CAXMNG010000103.1:0-19639 GCA_964194585.1 Salibacteraceae bacterium
CGCTTGCGGAAACACACCGGCATCGCCAGGGAAAGTACGCCCATTGGTCGCCAAGAGGATGATCCTTGTCGCAGCCCTTCACGGCTCTACACTGGGGCCGAGGCAGCGGCCCGACCACCATGCCATGAATCGGTGCCCGGCTTCTACCGAAACCTGCCGGGCTCGGCGCGCCATTCCAGGGGGCTCCTCAGGAGACGATCAGGTCCACCCCATTGGCCTTCAGGTGGGCCGTTTCCCGTACCAGATCTGCGTCAGTGAGTGGGTGCTCACTCAGCCATTCTGCCGGGAATCCCAGGCGCAGCCACCCCTCGCCTGCTTCCACACGGATACTGGTGAGGTCGACATCTTGCCGGCCACGATGCAGGACCACTGCGATACGCAGCAATACTGCCAGCGACAGCAGGCGGGATCGGTGGTTGCGGGGCAGGTCATCGAATTGTCGGATGTCGAATTTGCGCCGATGAACGTGCACCAGGGCCGCGACCTCCGCTTGTTCCTGGCGGGAGAAACCGGATAAGTCCGCATTTCGCAGAACATAGGCGCCGTGTCGGTGGTATCCGCTGTGGGCGATATCCAACCCGATCTCGTGCAATCTGGCGGCCCACTCCAGGAGATGTGCATAGCGTTGCTCGCCGAGATCCCAGCTATCGACCACGCGAGCCAGAAGGAAGCCGGCACCGGCCGCTACCCGGCGGGCCTGATCCTCCTCGGCGCGATAGCGTCCACACAGGTTGTCGATGCTGGCCTCGCGAATATCGAGATGCCGCAACCGGCCGATGAGATCGTAGAGAAGGCCCTCGCGCAGCGCGCCATCCGAGCAACTCATGGACTTTATTCCGAGGGCGTCGAATATCGCAGCCAGAATGGCGACACCCCCGGCGAACACCGGCGCGCGCTCGGGCTGCAGGCCGCGCAGGCCGAGTCGGTCGGCGGATCCCGCCTGTACCAGCGCATCACGCAACTTTTTCATTCCCTTCGCCGTAATGCCCTCCCGGGACCACTGCTGGCCGTGCAGCACCTCCCAGACGTTCCTCACCGTGCCGGAAGCACCGACGGTCGAATCCCATCCCAGGCGCCGGTAGGATTCCTCCACGCTCTCCAGCTCCTGACGCGCTGCGAGCTCGGCCCGGCGCATACGGCGGGCGTCGATGACGCCGCCGGGAAAGAATTCGCGACTCATCCCGACGCACCCCATATAAAGGCTCTCGGTACGCAGGGCGTCGAACTGCTGGCCGATAATGAGCTCTGTGCTGCCGCCGCCGATGTCGACGACCAGCCGCCGACCCGCGTCCGGCGCGGTGCTGTGGGCAACCCCCAGGTAGATCAGGCGAGCCTCTTCGCGTCCGGAAATGACCTCGATGGGGTGCCCCAGAGCCTCCTCGGCGTCCACCAGGAAAGCGTCGCCGTTGCGCGCTCGGCGCAGGGTATTGGTGCCCACCGCCCGAACATTGTCTGAAGAAATGTCCCGCAGGCGCTCGCCGAAGCGCTCCAGCGTGGAGAGGGCCTTCCGGCATGCCTTTTGCCGCAGTTTCCCGTGCTCGGTGAGTCCCGCCGCCAGGCGCACGGCATCGCGCATGCGGTCAATCACGGCGAGGCGACCGTCGACCACTCGCGCCACTTTCATGTGAAAGCTGTTCGAGCCCAGGTCCACTGCCGCGATGATCTCGGCGTTATCTCCAATCGGGCCAATCGGGCCACTCGTGCCACTCGTGCACTGGCCCGGTCCGGGGTCGAGTTGGTGTGGAGAACCCGGGATAGTAGGCATCGCCGATTGAAAACCTATGGGCTTGGTGGCGGGTAAATGTACAATACGATTGTAGTGCGCCCACTGGCGGATTCGAAATGTGCACGTCCCGAGAGCTGTTGATCTTCCGTCACGGAAAGTCGGACTGGGGCGGCGACGCCGTCAACGACTTCCATCGCCCTCTGGCAGGCCGCGGCCGCAAAGCCGTCAAGCGCATGGCATCCTGGCTGCGTGATCAGAGTCTTCTCCCGGAGCACATACTGAGCTCGACGGCCGAGCGTGCCAGGCAAACCGCTTTGCGCCTGTGCCGTTACGCGGACATTCCCGAGACCCGGGTGGAGTGGCGAGACGCGATCTACGCGGCGGATCTGGAAGCTCTGCTCGATGTGCTCGTAAGCGCTCCGCAACAGCAGGGCCGAACGATGATCATCGGTCACAATCCGGGTCTGGAAGAGCTGGTGGAGTATCTGGCGGGAGAACCCATCAAGACGCCGGCGGGCAGTCCGGCTCTACCCACCGCCGGCCTGGCGCGCCTGAGCATGCCCTGCGAGTGGAAGCGGCTCGAATCGGGTTGCGCGCAGGTCCTTTCCATCAATCGTCCCCGCGAGCTGTTCAAATAATTGGGGACATTCTTCAATAGGTAACTATCTGTTTTTCCTCTGGACGGACTCCGTCCAGAGGAAAAACAGATAGTTACCTATTGAAGAATGTCCCCAATTAAATTATTCGCGCCGGCCTTTGTCGAGCGCCAGCGCTCTGCGCACGAACTCCGGCAGGCGCCAGCTGGCGATGGCTTCGGGCACGAAGTCCGGCAGGCCGCGCACCTGTTCGGTATCGATGCTGACGGTCACGGTCATGCCGGCCCGCAGCGCGGGTTCCTCGCCGTTGCGTTCCAGGTGCAGCGACACCGGTATGCGCTGCACGACCTTTACCCAGTTGCCAGTGGCGTTTTGCGGCGG
Organism: Salibacteraceae bacterium; assembly: GCA_964194585.1. Taxonomy (GTDB): domain Bacteria; phylum Pseudomonadota; class Gammaproteobacteria; order HK1; family HK1; genus JAABYT01. The sequence continues at coordinate 2,704 of CAXMNG010000103.1, forward strand.
CAGTAGCGCAAACTCGGCGCCGGTCGTCGGGGCGATGGTATCCACGACCGCCCGCCACTCGTGATCCGGATAGGCATCGACGACGACCGTCGCCGATTGCCCCAGTGCAACGTTGGTCAGCTCGGTTTCCTTCAGGTTGGCCTCCACCCAAAGCGGCGAAGTCTCGATGAGGCTGAACACCGCGGTTCCCTCCTTGACGTACTCACCGACCTGAAGCTTCATGTTGCTGATGACGCCCGTCGCCGGTGCCTTGGTGACGGTACGCGCCAGATTGACTGACGCCTGCTCGCGAATCGCCATGGCGCGGCGAAAGCGGGGACGCTTTTCTATTGGTAACCCGGGGTCGTCTCCGAGGGCGGCGAGGCTGCGCGCAACGTGCTGACCGAGCTTGTGGAGCAACTCCCGTCCCACCTTGAGCTCTTGCAGCGCCTCGTCATAGGCTTCCTCGCTGCCCATGCCCCGTTTCTTGAGCTTTTTCTGGCGCTCGAACTGCTGGGCGAGGAATCGCTGCCGCTCCCGAGCCTCGGCGACTTCGGCTCGTGCCTCGCGCACGTCGAAGTGTAGCTGCCCGATGTCGGTGCGGACCACCTCCAGCTGGGCGTCGGCCTCGGCGACGGCGATGCGAAACGGTAACGGATCGATGGCGAACAGCTGCTCTCCGGGACGGACAGGCTGGTTGTCGTCCACGTTCACGCGTACCACCCGGCCGGACACGTCCGCGCTGATGACGATGATGTGGGCCTTCAGGTACGCGTTCTCGGTAACCACGTAGCGGCCGCCGCCGACGTATATGCGCAGTCCCACCACAGCCACGATCAGCGGCACGACGATCATGAGCATGATCCGCGTCATCCGTCTGGTGGCGCGTTTGCGCGGGGTCACGGCCGGGCGCGCTGCCACGAGTCAACGCCCTCCCTGTTCATTGGCTTTCGATGCACCGTTCACCTGGTCCATGAGATTGGACTTGATGGTGAGCAGCGTATCCACGAACCGATCCCTGTCGGCGATGCTCAAGCCCGATAGCGCATCCTCGCGCACGCCGGCGGCGATCTCCCGCATGACCCGCATCGGGGTTTCCACCGCACCCGTGAGGAAAACCCGCTTGGCCCGCCGGTCTCTGGCGTCCACCTCGCGTCGCACCCAGCCTTTGGCCTCGAGGCGGTCCAGGAGCCGGCCGAGGCTGGGCTTCTCCAGCTCCAGCATCTCCGCGAGCTCGGACTGCGTGATGCCGTCCTTCCTGAACAGGTGAGTGAGCACCCACCACTGTGAGCGGGTAAGACCCAGGTCGCGTACCCGCCGGTCGTAGGTGGTGCGTAGCAGACGCGCGACGTCGTGGAGAATGAAGCCGAAGTTCCGTTCCAGGTTCTCGTGCAGCATGAGCATGCAGGCAATTTTAATTGCCTAGCTAACTATAAGCAAGGTTATCAATTCACCCGGGCGCGGCCCCGGCGGCCGGTTCCGGGTCAGCCGCCGGGGGTTTATGAATGGTCGGGGCTGCTGAGCGGCAGGCTGAGGGTGATGGTCGTGCCTTCGTCCAGCGCTGTATCCACCGCGATCTCGCCACCGTGCTGCTCGACAATCTGCCGCACCAGCGGCAGGCCCAGGCCTACTCCGAAGGACTTGGTGCTGAACAGGGGCTCGAAGATGCGTTCGCGGATGTCTTCGGGAATACCGGGACCGTTGTCCGCAACCTGGATCGCGAGACTTCCGTCCGCCATCCGGGTGGAGATCGCCACCGTCGCCTGGGTGCACTCGTGCTCGCTTTCCGTGAATGCCTGGCAGGCGTTTTGCAGAAGATTGAGGATAGCGCGCCGCAATCGCTCCCGATCGATGGATACGGTCGCTTCGCTTTGACAGTCCAGCACCACGCTGATGGAGTGGGGAACGTCCTCGTCGACCACCAGGTCCGTCAGCCAGTCATCGATGGCCACGTGCTCCAGGTGCATGTCCCGCACGCGGGTGTACGCGAGCAGCTCGTCGATGATGGTGACGCATCGATCGATGTTGCGCTCGATGCGTTCCAGCGCCCGTGAAACCGGCCCATGGGTCGCCTGCAGATGGTTGCTGACGATGGCGAAGGAAGAGCGGATGGTTCCCAGGGGGTTGCGCAGCTCGTGGCTGACCGTTCCAGTCAGCTGCCCGATGGCCGCCAGCCGTTCACTGCGCACCAGCTCCCGTTGCGCTTCTTCGAGCTCTCTGGAGCGTTCTTCTACCAGTGCCTCCAGGCGTTCGCGGTGGCGCGCGAGCTCCTCTTCGGCGCGCTTGCGCCCGGTGATGTCGCGGCGAAACTGCACGACGCCCCCCACGTGAGTGCGTTGCTCGCGGATCTCCATCCAGCGCCCATCGGACATCTGTTGCTCGATGGGTTGGCCATCGGCTCTCTTGTGGGCTTCCAGGCGCTCACGAATGTAGGCGTCGCGATTCTCCTCGGCCTGCAGAACGATGCCGTCGCGGATCCGCTCCTGGAGAATATCCGCGAAGCGAACGCCGAGAGCGGCTGGCGTCACTCCGTCGGGTTGGTTTTCCAGATACGCTTTGTTGACCAGCACCAGACGGTCTTCGGTATCCCAGAGCTGAAATCCGTCGGGCAGGGATTCGATGGCGTCGGTGAGCAAGCCTTCCATGCGTTCCAGGCGGCCGGTCTGCTCGGCCAACGCCTGTTGAATGCGCGTCGCATCGGTAACGTCCGAGTAAACCGACAGGTAACCGCCATCGGCGAGATTCGAGCGCCGGATCTCCACGGTGCGGCCATCGGCAAGCTGCAGCTGGCCACGCTTCGGCCTATGGGCACCGCTGAGCGATTCGAATTTTTCCCTCGCGTGAGTCTCGGTGTCGATGTCGCCGTAAAATCCCCGCCTTCCGTAGTGGCGGGCGACATCAAGGGCGCTGATGCCGGCTTCCACGGTTTCGAGCGGCAGATCCACCAGCTCCAACAATCGGCGATTCCAGCCGACGAGCTGAAGGTTCGCGTCGAACACGGCGAGACCATCGTGCATTGCGTCGAGGGCCGATTGTAGAAGGGTGGAGCGCTGATTGAGCTTGGCGGCACGCCACTCGAGTTGTGCCACCTCCTGAAGCAGCTCGCCGCGGGACTTGTGCGACGAAGAGGTCTTGCTGATTCCTGGCCGTCTAACGGACATGGGACGAACTCTTCCCGCTGGGATCTCCCCGCATCATAAGTCTAACCCCCGCACGGCGTTTCACCACCCCTGGGTGAAGCTGGAAGACCCGACCTGCCGCCCTTGGCCCGCATCATGGCGGCGCCCTCACCCCCTCCTCCAGGGTCACGCGCTTCGGGATGCGGCGCGGGAAGCGCGCTTGCGCTCGTGCTCCTTCAGAAGCTTCTTGCGCACGCGGATACTCCCGGGTGTCACTTCCACCAGCTCGTCATCGTCGATGATCTCGAGCGCCTGCTCCAGGGAAAGCCGTATCGGTGGCGTCAAGAGAATGTTCTCGTCGGTGCCGGCGGCGCGAATGTTCGTCAACTGCTTGGCTTTCATCGGATTGACCACGAGATCGTTGGCCCGCGAGTGTATGCCGATGACCATACCCTCGTAGATATCCTCACCGGGGCCGATAAACAGCCGGCCGCGTTCCTGCAGATTGAACAGCGCATAGCCAAGGCTCCTGCCCGCCGAATTCGCCACCAGCGCACCGTTACCCCGTTGGGCGATGTTCCCTTCGCTGCACGGGCCATAGTGGGAGAAGGTATGGTAGATGAGCCCGGTACCGGAGGTGCCGGTAAGAAATTCGGTACGGAAACCGATGAGTCCGCGGGCCGGGATTCGGTAGTCGAGTCGCACCCGGCCGCGGCCGTCGGGGCGCATGTCGTCGAGAGCCCCGCGCCGCGCACCTAGAAGCTCCATCACCCTTCCCTGGTGATTCTCCTCGACATCCACCGTGAGCTGCTCGAAGGGCTCGCAGAGTTGGCCATCGATTTCTTTGAGAATCACCCGCGGGCGGGAAATAGCGAGTTCGTAACCTTCCCGGCGCATGTTCTCGATGAGAATCGCGAGATGCAGCTCGCCCCGCCCGGAGACCAGGAAGCGATCCGGATCCCCCGTGTCCTCCACGCGCAGGGCGACGTTGTGAATCAGCTCGCGTGAAAGTCGTTCGCGGACCTGGCGGCTGGTGAGGAACCTGCCGTCGCGGCCCGCCAACGGCGAAGTATTGACCAGAAAGTCCATGCTTACCGTGGGCTCGTCCACGCTGAGCGGTGGCAGCGCCTCGACTGCGCCGGGGTCGCACAGGGTATCGGAAATGTTCGGCGCCTCTATGCCGGTGACGGCGATGATGTCTCCGGCGCAAGCCTGCTCGGTCTCGACCCGCGCCAGACCCTCGGAGCGCAGCACCTGGAGCACCCGGCCCGTGCGTGCGACGCCGGTCCGGTCTACGACCACGACCGGAGAGTTTGCGCGCACCGAGCCGCGCTCGACACGACCGATGCTGATGGCGCCTACGTAGCTCGAGTAGTCGAGACTGCTTACCTGCATCTGGAAGGGACCGTTCCGATCCACGCGCGGCGGCGGGACGTGATCCACGATGGTCTGGAACAACGGCGCCATGTCTCCGCCCAGTGTGTTGGCATCGTAGCTTGCGTAGCCGCGCAGGGCGGAAGCATAGACGACGGGAAAATCCAGCTGCTCCTCGCTGGCGTCCAGCTTATCGAAGAGATCGAAGGTTTCGTTGAGTACCCAGTCCGGGCGCGCGCCGGGGCGATCAATCTTATTGATGACGACGATGGCATTGAGACCGCGGGCGAAGGCTTTCTGGGTCACGAAGCGCGTCTGCGGCATGGGTCCCTCCACCGCGTCCACCAGCAACAGCACAGAATCCACCATGTTGAGCACGCGCTCCACCTCGCCGCCGAAATCCGCGTGCCCGGGGGTGTCGACGATGTTGATGCGGTATCCCTGCCAGGCGACGGCTGTGGTCTTGGAGAGGATCGTAATGCCGCGCTCGCGCTCGAGGTCGCCGCTGTCCAGGGCCCGTTCAAGCGGCGCGGCCCGCGCATCCATGGAGCCGGACTGCTGCAGCAACCGGTCCACGAGGGTCGTCTTGCCGTGATCCACATGGGCGATGATGGCGATATTGCGCAAGGCCTGCGGGCCATCAGCCTCTTGACCGGGGCGCACGGCCTGCTCGGCGCGATTACTGCTGTCCAAAGCGGGGTGCGTCGTCGGCCAGGTAGGCTTCTTCGGCGGGGCTGGAGCGGCGGCCGAGCAGGGCGTTCCTGTGGGGAAAACGCCCGAACTTCCCGACGATGTCCCGGTGATCGCGGGCATAACCCGCACTGGCCTCCAGCTGTTCGCGCCATTCTTCTAAAGATCCCTTCGCCAGGGACTCGAAGAGCCGCACCGAAAGCGCCTGAACTTCCCGGTCCTCGGCGTGCTCCAGGGGCATATAGAAGAAGCTGCGTTCGATGGGCGAGAGCTGCGCGTCGTGCCCCTGCTCGATGCCTTCCTTGCAGGCGGCCAGGGCCTGGTCGTCCTGCTGGAAAGCCGCGGCCGTGCCCCGGTAAATGTTGCGCGAAAGTTGGTCGAGCAGAATAATCAATGCCAAGCGCCCATGAGGCGACTCCTTCCAGTGTTCCAGCTCGCCGCTCATGGCGGCCTCGAGCGTCGCAGTAAAATGCGCCGTGCACTCGCCATCGAAGGGTGCACCGCCACGGAACCAGACGCGATTGCGCGCTGCAAACGCCTCCGGGCCATCGGCGGCATCAGCGAACCAGAAATCGAGTACGTCGACCGGCGCCGGCGACGCATTTTGTGGCCTCAATCGTCACCGGTCAATTGGTAATTGCGGCGCGCAGCACCACGCCGTCTACGCCGTTGATGATGACTTTGGTGCCGGATGCACAGTCGTCGCAGCTGATCTTCCAGGTGGAGTCGTCCACCCGGATCTTACCCCGGCCGTTTACGACCGGCTCTTCCAGCGTAAAGGTCCGGCCCACGTATTGATGCCCGCGCAGATTGAGATTCGGCTCATCGGACTCCAGCGGGTGCGCCGTCAGGTAGCGACGGGCGACGACGACGCTGGCAATCGCCAGTATCGCGAACAAGAGCAGCTGGTACTCCCAGTCGAGCCCCGGAATGAGCCACACGATCATCCCGACGATGCCGGCGGAGATCCCCAGCCACAGGAAAAAAGCACCCGGTGCGAATACTTCGATGATGGCCAGCCCCACCCCGAGCACCAGCCAGTGCCAGAATTCCAGGCTTGCGAGAAACTCGGTCACGATTCCGTGTCGGCCTTTTTACCGAACGTCGCCTTGGCCAGCTCGCCGATGCCGCCGAGGGCGCCGATCAGGCTGCTTGCTTCCAGAGGCATGAAAATGATCTTGTCGTTCTGTGTGGTCGCCATCTCCTTCACGGCCTCGATGTATTTCTGCGCCACGAAGTAATTGATGGCCTGCACGTCGCCACTCTCGATGGCTTTCGAGACCATGTGTGTTGCCCGTGCTTCCGCCTCCGCCAGCCGCTCCCGCGCTTCGGCATCCCGGAATGCCGCCTCCTTTCGGCCTTCCGCATCCAGTATCGCGGACTGCTTCTCGCCTTCGGCACGCAGAATCTCTGCTTGGCGCTCGCCTTCCGCCTCCAGAATCACCGCGCGCTTCTCACGCTCGGCTTTCATCTGCCGGGCCATGGCGTCCACCAGATCCCGTGGCGGCGCGATGTCCTTGATCTCGATGCGGGTCACCTTTACGCCCCAGGGCGAGGTGGCATCGTCGACGATGCTCAACAGGCGCTGATTGATCACGTCGCGTTTCGACAGCAGCTCGTCGAGATCCATGGAGCCCATGACGGTACGTATGTTGGTCATGGTCAGATTGATTATCGCGTGGGTCAGATTGTTGACCTCGTAGGCCGCCCGCGCGGCACTCAAAACTTGATAAAACACCACGCCGTCCACCGACACCATGGCGTTGTCCCGGGTGATGACCTCCTGGGTCGGCACGTCCAGCACCGTCTCCATCATGTTCATCTTTGCGCCGACCTGGTCGAACACGGGGATGATGATGTGCAGGCCCGGATCCAGGGTTTTGGTGTACCGGCCGAAACGCTCCACCGTGTAATTGTATCCCTGGCTGATCCGGCGAACGCCCATGAACACCAGAACCACGGCGAACACGAACAGCGCAATAATTACGGCTGGGGCGCCTTGCATCCTGATTACTCCAGAAATTGGGCCGGATTCGGCATGGGGCTTAGTATAGCGGGCTGGAAGACGCCCTGGCGGACCTTTTTGTCTCCCTCCAACGGTGTCAGAGTGTCGCCCCACAGCAGCCGGACAACAGTAAATGGACCGAAGCGTGATCCGTACCATGATTCGTTGGCCGAACGTGCCGGCGGTGTACGGCTGGATGTCGCTGGACCGCCGGGGCCGCTGGTGCCTGCAGGGCGAGCCGGTGATTCACCGCGGCGCCATCGCGTTCATGAAAAGAAATTACGCCTGCACCGTCGACGGTCAGTGGTATTTTCAGAACGGACCACAGCGCGTGTTCGTGGACCTGGATTACACGCCCTGGATCTATACGCTGGATGGCGCTGGCGTCCTCATCGACCATGTGGAGAATCCCGTGAACGAACTGCGTGGCGCATGGCTCGACGAAGAGGGAAACCTGCTGTTGCTGGGTGAACGTGGAATCGGCTTGCTGTGTGATCGGGATCTCGGGCCGATGTCGGAGAATCTTCGCCATTCCGATGGCGCGGCGTGCGACGAGCACAGCGTCACACGCCTCATTCAAGCCTCGGGCAGCGCCCGGAGCCGGCCCATTTGCCTCGCGTGGAATAACAAACCCATGGAGGTCAAGCTGCTGTTGCGCGATCGAGTTGCAGGGGAGTTCGGTTTCGAACCGAGGCCCCGGGCCCGTGACGATGGCGAATAGCCGAGTGCGGTCATTTCTTCTGGCGCCGGCCTACTATGCTGCTGCCCTGGCGCTCGCTATCCTCATCATCGCGAGTGCCAACGATGCATCGCGGACCTACGAGTCCGTATCCGCTCATGAAAGCGTGTCCGCGAAGACCGATCGTGCACTCAGGGATGCTCTGGAATCTCTTTCACTGGGACTTTACGGTGGCGGCACCGAGATGGCGGAGCAACTTGCCGCCGCCATCGGGACGGCGGAGTTTCATGAAGCTCGCGCCGTGGGCGCAGGCTGGCTGTTGCTGGGTCTGAGTATCGCTTTCCTGGCCGCGGTGATCACGATGGAGGACCGCGCACGACGCGCCAGAAGTGTGGTCATTATCCGGCATCTGTTTGGCGTATCGGGCATATTTCTCATGATTGGATTGCTTGCGCCCATTCTGACGGTTGTCGCCCACGAAGAGATCGCACTGCTGGGCCGTGTCGTCTTGCAGTACGAGTCCAAGGGCATCATCACGACGATTCACAAGCTTTATCTCGTCAAGAACTTTTTCCTCGCATCGCTCTTGTTGCTCTTCAGCGTGCTGCTGCCTGTGCTCAAGATTCTGCTCTCTTTGATTGCGCTCGAGCTCGGTCACACGCGTACCCGACGAACCAGCGTGTTGCTGGTCAAAGCCATCGGTCGATGGTCGATGACCGACGTGTTCGTGGTCGCCGTGCTGCTTGCTTTTCTGACCGCGGACACGGCGCAGCTCACAGACGCCACCCTGGGGCCTGGACTTTACTTCTTCGCGGGATACGGTCTGCTTTCCATAGCAGCGGGGCAGTTGATGATCGGATACGAGGGGAATTCGCCGCCGCCGTCAGTGGCTGGCGGTCAATGACGAAAAACGCACCGGAAGAATCTCCTCGACATTGAGGTGGCCGTTTTCGCTCTTCTCCACGAGCATCAGCTGCTGGGCATCCTCGATGCCCGCGGGAATTACCATTTTGCCGCCGGGCTTGAGCTGCGCGAGCAGGGGCGTGGGGATCAGGTCCGGCGCTGCCGCCACCAGGATCTTGTCGAAAGGGGCATGCTCGGACCATCCTTTGGACCCATCGCCGACCTGCAATTCGACATTGATGGCTTTCTGCTCAGCAAGGCGCCGGCGCGCGCTGTCCGCCAGCTCCTCGAGGATCTCTACCGTGTAGACGCGCTCGACCAGCTTTGCGAGTATTGCCGCCTGATATCCGAGGCCGGTACCCACATCGAGGACACGATCTCCCGCTTGCAGATCCAATAGATCCGTCATGAGCGCAACGATGAACGGCTGTGATATCGTTTTGTCGTAACCGATAGGGAGCGGCGAATCGGAATAAGCGAAAGCGCGCACTTCCACCGGGACGAACTCGTGACGCAGTACCGCCTTCATGGCGTCCATGACGTTCCCGCTCAGGATCGCCTTGCCGGTTTCACGAGCGGCGAGCTGAGCATGGCGTGCGATTTGCTCAATCATCTCGCAACGGAGTTCCGCGTACTGCGATACGATGGGGTCATCCGTACTCATTGATAATAGGGAATCAATCGTGAATCTACTGGTTAAGCTCGCGACGGATGGAGTCCGGAGTCGCAGTCATGAGTGTTGAACTGCCCCCGAGCGTCAGTCGATGACAACCACTGCCGGTAATACTAACCCGGAGCCTGCGGTCGAATCCACTAGAACACTGGCCACGGTTCGCTCCGTGTTCTCCCTGTTGCTGAGCTACGGTCTCCTGCTTCTCGCCAACGGTTTGTTCGGCACCCTGCTTGGTGTGCGCAGCCAGATCGAAGGCTTCGGCACCGAAGTCGTCGGACTGATCATGGCCGCGTATTTTCTCGGGCTTTTGCAGGGTGCTTTGCGTGCCACCACGATCGTTGCCGCCGTCGGGCACATACGTGCGTTCGCCGCCTTTGCTTCGGTGATGTCCGTTACCGCACTGCTTCATGTCGTCGTAGTGGACCCCATCGTCTGGTGCGTCCTGCGCTTCGCGTCGGGCTTTTGCATGGCCGGTATGATTCTCGTCACCGAAAGCTGGCTCAATGCGCGCAGCACGAAACGAACCCGTGGCAAGGTGATGGCGCTTTACATGATCACGAACTACTTTTCAGCCGGTTGCGGACAATTTCTCCTGACGGTAGCCGACCCTGGTCAATTCCAGCTCTTCAGCATTGCTTCCATCATATTCTCTTTGGCTCTGGTCCCGGTGCTACTGACACGATCCACCGCACCCAAACCTCCGGCAAGGGATCCCCTGAACCTGCGCGAACTCTGGCGGACTTCGCCATTGGGACTGCTGGGATCATTCTGCGCGGGCCTGGTTAACGCCAGCTTCTACAGCCTGGCTCCAGTTTTCGCCTTCGGCCTGGGCCTCAGCATCGGCGGCACGTCGGTCTTCATGGCGTCCGTGATCTTCGGAGGATTGTTGTTGCAGTATCCCGTTGGACACCTGTCCGATCGAATGGACCGGCGAGTGGTGCTGACCATGGTCGCTCTGGCGACGTCAGTGGCCTGCGTTGCCATAGCCATCGTTTCCGAGTGGAATCCGAGATGGATCTATCTCGCCGGCGCCATCTACGGCGCGTTTTCCTTTACCGTCTACTCGCTGTGCATCTCCCACGCCAACGACTTCGCGCCACCGGACAAGCTGGTGCAGACCGCGAGCGGCCTGCTGACCGCGTACGGTTTCGGCGCCTTCCTCGGCCCGATCATTGCGGCTTCCTTCATGGGTCGCCTGGGGCCTGAGGGCTTGTTCATCATGAGCGCTCTCGTGTCGGGCTTTCTCGGAGGGTTCGCTGTTTTCCGCATGCGGCGCCGGCTTTCACCGAGTAGGGAGAAGCGATCGCGCATCATCACCATGCCTGGCGGTCAGTTCACCTCGGGGGAGATGTACGCCACTATGCGCGATGCCATGGACCGGGATCTGGCAGGTATGAGCGGGGCGCGGCGTCGTTGAGATAGCTTGGACTACGGAAGGCCTTGGTTTTTCCCTGCTCAAGGCTGGGACGGCAGGTAGTCGTCGGACCACTTGAGTAAGACATTGAAGCTGACGCTCAAGCGCGTTTGCTTCGACAGATTGGGATGGACGAAATGATTCACGAAGGCCGGCCATAGCAGAATCATGCCCGACTTCGGTTCGACGGTATATTCGGGATCGATGTATGGATCGCCCTTTATGGCCGTCATGTTGGCGCAGGCGCGAGGGTCGTAAAGGGTCAGGCGGCCGGGCCTGACATCGTTTCGGGTTTCGAGGGCTTCGAACTCGGTGGGTACGCGGACATAGTAAGTCCCACTCAGGTATGCGTGCGGGTGATTGTGGTAGTCGTGGTAATCACCGAATCGATTCACGTTAGCCCAGGCCTGGAGCGACCAGCGAATGTCGTAGTCCATTCCCAGATGTTGAAAATAGTCGCGGACGGTAACGTTGACGCAGTCTCTCAACCATACAGCCGCGGCATGTTCCAGTGTAAACAAATTGTCACTGCGATAGTCGGTGGTCAGATCGGCGTGTTCGCTGTCCAGATCCTCGATGAGCTGCGCCAGCCCCTCGTTGGCAGCCCGCGTATCCGGGAGTGTGCGCTTGAGAAGCATTGTCGGCCAGAGGCTTATCATGCCGTCATCCGATTCCTGCACGTATTTCATAGTGGTTACCGATGGGTAAAGCAGTAGCTGAATTCTACACCGTCACAATACCGATCATTGACCTGGACTTGCAGGCCGTAGTATGAGTAGCGAGGAAGTGTACGTACAGAGGTCTCGACGGATGCATGAAAACCTGCACACGCGTCACTCGCGCGGGCGGGCCGGCCGGTTATCGACGGTGCTGATGGCCGTGGTCATAGCGGGCGTCAGCGGCTGCACTTCCCCGGCGACATTTCAGCCGGCATCCAGATCACAGGAATTCCCACCCTACGAGGGCGAAGTCAGGGTTCTGGAGAATTTGCCGCCTTCCAATCAGTACGAGCGCGTCGGCGTGGTCTTCGTCGAAGGCGTGCTGCTCACCAAAGATGCGAGTATGGTCGCGTCGGTCAAGAAGAAGGCTGCGGAAAACGGCGCCGACGCCGTGGTAATGCAGTCGAAGATCAAGGTCTTCAAGAGACCGGACGGAAACACCACCAAGAAGCTCGCCGCCTGGGCGATCCGGCTGAACAAGTAACTGATAGAGGCGCTTACTTGGGTTTGCAAGCCTTGTTGATGGTATTGTGAGCCGCGGTAAAGCCGCCCAGCGAGTAAGTGTCGCGGGTCTTTGTGTCGCGACTGGAGGTGCCTTCCATTATCATCGTGTTACCGGCGCGCATGGCTTTGACCATGCGTGAATCGTCCTTGCTGTTATAGCCCCAGGCGGTGCTGCCATCGGTGTACAGGGTGTATGCCTTTCCATCGATGGTGACGCGGACCTTGCTGGGATCCTTGAACGTGTATCCCGTTTCGAAGCTTACTTTGTTCATTTCCTTGTCGTCGGGTCGATGGGTAACGAACACAAAGATCTCACCGCGCTTCTTGTACTCGCCTTCGGCCTTCTCCGGCTGGCTCCAAATCATGCAAACGGTCTTTTCGTCCTCGGCGAAGCTCATGGCACTCCATACCTTGAAGCTACCAAGGGATTTGTCCGCAGCGACGACCGGCGTTGCAATGCTCGAGATCAGGGCAAACGCGAGAAATAGCCAGCGGGCCGCACGCTGGCCGGCAGAGACAGAGCCGTGCGTATTCATGGTCTCATCGGTGGCAGGCCGAGGATGCTGAATTCAATGAATGGAGATTAACAGAAAGCGGATGCCCGGTGGGAATGGCCCGGTACCCGTCAGGTGGTCCCGGATCCTGCCTCCCGGTCACATCGTTCCACGCCGGCCATTCGGCGCTGGTGTATGATGGAGTCGCCGCCGGACCCCCAGGCCATTGGACCCGGGGCACCGCGAACCGGAGGAGGGGTCGTGCGAATTCTCGCCAACGATCTGCACGTCAACTGTCAGTTTTCGGGGCCTGAACAGGCGCCCCTGGTGGTGCTCAGCCACTCCCTGGCATCCAGCGGGGTCATGTGGGAGCAGCAGGTGCCGGCGCTGGTGGGTGGCCACCGGGTGCTCCGCTACGACACCCGTGGTCACGGAGGCAGCGATGCCCCGGCCGGTCCTTATACCCTGGACATGTTGGGTGACGACGTCATCGCCATGCTGGATACGCTGGACATCGAGCGCGTGCACTGGGTGGGGCTCTCAATGGGCGGCATGATCGGGCAGAATCTGGCGATACGTTATCCGCAACGCCTCGTTTCCCTCGTCCTTTGCGACACCACCAGCAGAATTCCGGCGCAAGCCCAGCCTACATGGGACGACCGGATCGCCGTGGCCGAGAAAAGCGGCATGGAACCGCTGTGTGGCGAAACCATGGAGCGCTGGTTTACCCCCCCCTTCCTGGAGGCAGATGGTCTTGAATTGCAGACTATTCGCGAACAATTTCTGTGTACTCCGACCTCGGGATTTGTAGGTTGTTGCCAGGCGATACGCGCGTTGGACTACACCGAGCGACTGTCGGAAATTGCGCTTCCGGTGCAGCTGATCGTAGGTGCCGAGGATCCTTCGACACCACCCGAGGCATCGAGAGTCATCGAGCAGAAGATTGCCGGCGCCTCCCTGGCCGTCATCGACAACGGCTCTCACCTCTGCAATGTCGAGCAGCCGGCGGCATTCAACCGTGCGCTGCTGGAATTTCTGGAAAACGTCTAACGCGAGTCGCCGCCGCACACGCTCCTAGTGTCGAGTCGATTGCAGATCGTGATAGTCGTCCACGAAAAGCTGGGCGACGTCTACCGCGTCAAAACTGAACTCAGCGTTGCAAAATTCGCAATTGACGCTCACCTGCCGGCGTTCTTCGATCAGTGAATCGAGATCGTCGCGGCCAAGTGCGCGTAGAACTTCCGTCACCTTCTCCCGGGAGCAGCTGCACTGGAAGCGCCAGTCTTCTCCGCGATATAACCTCACCGGGCGGTCACCATTGATACGTGCCAGCAGATCCGGAACACCGAGCTCCAGGAGCTCGGTGGGATTCATGGCGTCGGCGTGCTCCACCGTTTGCCGCCAGGCGTCTGCGGACGTACGCCCGGGATCGAGCCAGGGCTCTTGACGATCCTGTTCCGGGACTCGCTGCAGCAACAGCCCCGCCACACGTTCTTCCTCTACCGCCAACCAAAGGCGGGTAGGGAGCTGTTCCGAATGGCTGAAATAACCACGCAGGGACTGAGAGAGGCCGTCGCTCTGCAACTCGACGATGCCCTGGTAGCGTTCGCGATCGCCGCCGGGATCGATGGTGATGGCCAGACGCCCGTTGCCAAGAAGATCGGTAAGCAGTGCGTCGTGCAATTCCCCTTTCCATCTGGCCAATCCACGCAGCGTCCCGTTGGCCGTGGCTTCCGCGACGAGAAGACGCAAACCCCCATCGCCGCTCGCCTGAATGCTGAGGGCGCCGTCGAACTTTATCGTCGCGGACAGGAGCGCAGCTGCGGAAACCGCCTCGCCCAGAATTCGGCGCACCACCGGAGGATAGTCGTGGCGGCTGGCGAGCTCCCGCCACGAATGGTCCAGATAGACCAGCTGACCGCGTACGTTGCAGCCCTCGACAACGAAACGGTAAAGACTGTCGCTATCGGGCTTCATGTGCACGACTCGTAGCGCGGCGAAAACCGCGCATCGATACTACACCTCAGGTGTAGCTGAAGAGAAACTCCTGCATCTCGTCCCCCAGCAGGAAAGAATGCAGAAGGCGAAATCCCGGCATAATGCTTTCCAGCGAGGCAGGCGACAAGCACGGATTAGCAATGCTCCTGTCGTCGATGGTGCTACGGTAATGCAGCCGCCCGCCGCTGGTCATGGAGATTCGCGCCGGCGTACTGGAGATCATCGCACCGGTGGAGATGGTCAGAAACAACAGTGTGCCGGAACGGCAGGAGCGCGCAATGCGCGCCATCAGTAATTCGATGGCGCCGCGCTCCATGTAATTGAAAAGATCCCAACCGAGAATCAGATCGAATCGTGCAGCGTCGTCATAGCTCAGAGCAGCGGCGATGGCGGCGGCGACGTCCTTATCCTCATCGCCGTCGTCTTCTCTGTCCTTACGGGGCGCGATGAAAAAGCGATACAGATCCTCGAGATAAAATTTGCATGCACTCTCCGAGAAAAAGGCCACGGTGGAACTCGCGGGCGCGCCAAGATCCAGGACCTGGCATTTTCCGGGTCTCGGAAAGCGCTGAGAGAGAATGCCGACGCTGGGCGAGTTGAACGCCAAGTCCGTCGGGTGCTCTTCCTCGAGAACCGCGTTGCTGGAGGCATGCGTCATGTGTGACGCGACTGTTACTGGCCGGGGACCTTGCCGAGCCCACCGCCGGAGGGCGCGTCGCCGCTGCCTGTCGCCGCGGACTTGATGTCGGCAATCTTCTCGCTCCTGCCCGAGTGACCAGACGCGCGAGCCGCGCTCGATTCTACTTCCATGTCGATGGAGCCCTTGAACTTGCAGCCGTCTTCGAGCGTCACACGGGGCGCCACGATGTTGCCGCGCACATTGCCGGAACTTCGAACGACGATTTGTTCGTCGCTCTTCAGATCGCCTTCTACTTTCCCTTCTACGAAAATAGCGCGTGCAGTGACCGTTGCTTTGATCTGACCTTCCTTACCCACTGTCAACACATTGTCACTCAGGTTTATGGTGCCTTCCACGCGACCCTCGATGCGCACGTCCTCGTCACCGGTAACGTCACCGCTGATCTGTATGGATGGTCCGATAGTGGCAGCCGCGCGGCTTCGGGTCGTGGGTAGCGTGCTTTGCTCGCTGCTGTGAATCATCGGCTCGGTTCGGCCGTCTTCGGCCTCGTGTTTCTTAAACATCGTAATTCCTCCAGGTGGGCAGAATATGGCCGTGATCCGCCCCCCGACATTTTTTCAATCAACCGCCCCGTCGTCTTCCAGTTCCCGCTCCTTGCAGAGAATGGCGGACTGACCTCCATGGCCTGGTGAGCGTGGCCAGGTGGACGGCAATGAGTTTGCGTCAAGCAATTATAGGCGTTCCGCGCGCATTTGACTGAAAACGGGCGGCCGAAATCACCCGGGTCGACCCGGTGCGGGCCAGGACTCAGGCCATACCACGGAGCGCACCGGCTGGTGGATAATGGCCCCTGGTCCCGGGAGGGGCGCCCGGGGGCCGGCTATGCAACTCACTCTCTACGTTCGGCGAGACTGCCATCTGTGCGCGGAAATGCACCGGGAGCTGATGGATCTCGGGGGGCGGCTTTCGGTCACGGTGGAGCTGGTGGACATCGATTCCGACCCGGAGCTGGCGGCGCGCTACGGGCACAAGGTGCCGGTGCTGGTGGGCGGCGACGAGGAGATCTGTCACTATTTTCTGGATGAGCCCCAGCTTGCCGAATACTTGAGCCGACCACCATGAGCGAGCCAGACGATCCGACCCTTCGCGACGCATCCGTCTACGAGCGGATTTACGCCATTGCCAGTCAGATCCCCTTCGGTCGTCTGGCGAGCTACGGGCAGATTGCCGCTATCGAGGGTCATTGCACGGCGCGCATGGTCGGCTATGCCATGGCCGCGGTGGGCAAGCGCCAGATTCCCTGGCAGCGTGTCATCAACAGCCGCGGGACCGTCAGCGAGCGTCGCCAGGGCGGTGGTACCGGCCGCCAGCGCCGGCTGCTGGAGGGCGAGGGCGTGATATTCGACCGAGGCCACCGGGTAGATTTCCACATATTCGGGTGGCGCGGGCCGGATTGGGAGTGGCTGGACCTGAATGGCTTCTATCCCGCTCCGTCCCCCGGCAACGCCCGCGGCACACGCCCGTGAGCACCAGCAGGCCGGTGCTCCACATCCGCGACGCGCGGGACGCCGATCTCGCCGCGGTCCACGCCATCAACGAGGCCGCCGTGCCCCACGTGAACAGCATCACTCTGGATCGCTTTCAGGACTTCACCCGCAGCGCCGCTTACTTCCGGGTCGCATCCCTGGCTAACCATGTGGCGGGCTATCTGGTGGCTTTCGCCCCGGGGGCACAGTATGACAGTG
>CAXMNG010000104.1:0-3797 GCA_964194585.1 Salibacteraceae bacterium
AGAAGCCAGTCTCTGAAGGCGGCGATTTTCGGTTGCTCCGCGGTATTTACGGGACACACCAGGTAGTAGGCATACGCCGTGGAAAGGCTGAGGGTGAAGGGCCGCACCAGGCGCCCCGCGGCCAACTCGTCGGCGGCCAGCACCCCCCGCGCCAGCGCCACTCCCTGGGCCGCCATGGCCGCCTGGATGAGCATGCTGGAATCGGTGAATATCGGCCCACGTGCCGGATCCACCCGGTCCACGCCCGCTGCCAGCAACCAGGTGCGCCAGTCGCCGTGCCCGTCGTCGTGCAGCAGCACCTGGTGCTGAAGGTCCCGGGGATCGCGAAGCGGATGCGGACCCTCCAGCAGCGCCGGGCTGCACACGGGAAAGATGTCCTCGGTCATGAGCCAGTCGGCACGCATACCCGGGTACTTCCCGCGGCCGTAGCGAATACCCACGTCCACGTCGCCGCCGGCGAAGTCCGAGAGCTCCGCCGACGGGTCGATGCGCAAATCGATGTCGGGCCGGATTTGACGAAAACGCCCCAGGCGCGGCACCAGCCAGCGAGCGGCGAAGGAGGGCAGCGCGGACACGGTCAACGGACCGGGCGCCTGTTTGGTGAGCAGGTCGTTGGTGGCATCGTTGAGGAGCGTGAAGGCCCGGGATATGGACGGCAGATAGGCCTGTCCATCGTCGGTGAGCAGCAACGCGCGGTTCAGGCGGCGGAACAGCTTGCGTCCCAGATGCTCCTCCAGAGCCTTGACCTGGTGGCTGACGGCGGCCTGGGTGACGTGCAGCTCTCCGGCGGCACGGGTGAAGCTCAAGTGGCGTGCGGCGGCCTCGAAGGCGCGCAGGGCGTTGAGCGGGGGCAGGCGTCGGGCCATGGCAGCAAATGCCTTATAAATTCTAATCCGAAATTCAAAAAATGGTCGTTTGTGGGCGTCCCTGTGAAGCCCTATATTTGTCCACAAGTTAAAGACATAGGTGGCACGGGCGAGACCGTGCTTCGGATTAATATTATTTGAGGAGTATGGTGATGAGCAACTATCATGTCCAGACCCTGAACCGGCCCGTTTGGCACATCAACCCGGGCAATCCGGCCAAGCGCCTGTGGGCCACCATGGTGACCTGGCAGCAGCGCTACGAGCTGCGCCGACACCTCCTGGAGATGGACGATCGCCTGCTGGACGACATCGGGTTCAGCTACGCAAAGGCCAGACAGGAGGCTGCCAAGCCCTTCTGGAAGGATTGATTTCCCTCCCCCCGGGGACTGAACACAACCCATGTGTTGAAGGGGCCGCCAGGCCCCTTTTTTTATTACCTATCGTTCGATGCCGGCTTGTTTGAGCAACGCCGGTATGTGCGTCTCCCATCCGATGGCCATGATGTGCAAGCCCTGGCACATGCCGTCCAGCGCCTCGATGGTGCGCGCCGCAGCGGCGAGGCTGGCGGTCAGACTGTCGTCGGCGTCGGCCATTCCCCGGATGACGGTGTCGGGCACATGGATCCCGGGCACGTGGGCGTTCATGTAGTCTGCCTGCCTGGCGGATTTCAGCGGGATGATGCCGGCCAGGATCGGGACCGAAAAGCGCGCGGCGGCGCTGGCGAAGCGCTCGAAGATCCCGGGCTCGAAAACCGCCTGCGTTTGGAAAAAGGTCGCGCCGGCGTCGATCTTTTCAGCCATGCGCATGATTTCCTCGTCCAGGTCCGTCGCTCCCGGATTGACCACCGCGCCTAGGAGGAAGCGCGGACTCCCCGAGAGCGGGTTGCCGGACATGTCGGTGCCGGCCTGCAGCGAGGTGGCGGCTTTCAGCATGACCGAGGAATAGACGTCGAAGACCGGTTTGGCGTCGGGATGGTCGCCGTTGGAAGGGGGATCGCCGCCCATGAACACCACGTTGTGTACGCCCAGGGCATCGGCACCCAGAAGATCGCCTTGCAGCGCGATGCGATTGCGGTCACGCGTGGTGATTTGAAGGATTGGTTCCAGTCCCCGATCCACCAGTAGATGGGCCACTGCCAGCGGCGTCATGGCCATGCGCGCGGCATGGGAATCCGTCAAATTGAAGGCATCGACGACATTTCCGAGCCGATCCGCCTTTTCCAGCAACGGCGCAACATCGGTACCCTTGGGCGGATTCAGCTCGCAGGTTACGACGAACTTTTCCGAAGCAAGTACCTGTTCCAGATCGCTCATGATTTCGTGGCGGTGCGGGGAGGCCGGAGCTTAAGGTAATCACCGGACGGCAACAAGCCACCCTGGTCGCTGCCGCGACTGCCCGCGTCGTCAGTGGAAAAAGAGGTTCGACTCCGGCACAGTACTCTCCGCCCGGGAATTCGCGGGAATTCGCGGGAAGTCGAGATTCCAGTCGATGCGCGGGAGGGTGCATGTTCGAGAGTGGTGATATCGCGGACTTCGATGACGATCTGTGGGCTGCGATCGCGGCCGAGCAGCAACGCCAGGAGGATCACGTCGAGCTCATCGCGTCGGAAAACTATGCCAGTCCGCGGGTGCTGGCGGCCCAGGGCTCGGTGCTCACCAACAAGTACGCCGAGGGTTATCCGGGACGCCGTTACTATGGCGGCTGCGAGCACGTGGACGAAGCGGAGCGACTGGCCGTGGAACGGGCCAAGACCCTGTTCGGGGCCGACTACGCCAATGTGCAACCGCATTCCGGATCCTCGGCCAACATGGCGGCGTATCTGGCGCTGCTCGAACCGGGCGACACGCTGCTGGGCATGAAGCTGTCCGACGGCGGCCACCTGACCCATGGCGCTGGTCCGAATTTCTCCGGCAAGATTTTCAATGCCGTGCAGTACGGCATCGACAAACTGAGCGGTCGAATCGACCACGACGAGGTCGAGGCGCTCGCCAGGGAGCACAAGCCCAAGCTCATCATCGCCGGCTTTTCCGCCTATTCGCGGGTTCTCGACTTCGAACGTTTTCGCGAGATTGCGGATTCCGTCGGGGCCTTTCTGCTGGCCGACGTGGCCCACGTCGCGGGGTTGGTCGTCACCGGCTTGTACCCCAATCCGACACCCATCGTCGATGTGGTGACCACCACCACTCACAAGACGCTACGCGGTCCCCGCGGCGGCCTGATTCTCGCGCGGGAGAACGCCGAGATTCGAAAACGTCTCGCGTCCACGGTCTTTCCCGGCATGCAGGGCGGGCCATTGATGCACGTCATCGCCGCCAAGGCGGTGGCGTTTAAGGAAGCCATGGGGCCGGATTTCAAAATCTATCAACAGCGTGTGCTGGACAACGCCCGGGCCATGGCAGAGGTTTTCATGCAGCGCGGCTACGCCGTGGTGTCCGGGGGCACCGACAATCACCTGATGCTGGTAAGCCTGGTGGAGAAAGGTCTGACCGGTAAAGACGTGGAGGCGGCCCTGGGTGAGGCGGCAATTACCGTCAACAAGAACACCGTACCGGACGATCCCCAGTCTCCCTTCGTCACCAGCGGCATTCGTGTCGGCACGCCGGCCATCAGCACGCGTGGATTCGACCAGGACGATGTGCGCGATCTCACCCGCTGGATGTGCGACATCATGGATGATCTGGGCAACGGCGACGTCGTCGCCCGTGTCCGCGCCCAGGTAAACGAGCTGTGTGCCCGCCACCCGGTTTACACACGATGAGTATGAGCAACTACTCGATCTTCAGCATTATTCGCAACGCCTTCAGCTACCACGAAAACTGGCCGCTGGCGTGGCGCAGCCCCGAGCCAAAGCCCGAGTACGACGTGGTTATCGTTGGTGGTGGCGGTCATGGGCTCGCTACCGCTTATTATCTCGCCAAGGAGCACGGCATC
>CAXMNG010000105.1:0-6723 GCA_964194585.1 Salibacteraceae bacterium
TGACTGGAAAACCGCACAATCAAACCGATATCATGGCGAGCGATCAGGTGCGCATGCGCGAGCTGGATCTGGAATTGTTGAGGCGCGGTATCTATGTGCTGCCGGGTGTGCGGCGTTTCGTGTGCGCGGTGAATAGCGACGAGGATTTCGACGACACGGTAGGCGCGTTGGACGCGGCCTGTAAAGCGATCAACTAATGGGGGAGGGTGTTCGTGGACAAAGAACGTTTCGATAAGGGGTTGGCCGCCCGCAAAGCAGTACTGGGCGACGAGTACGTCGAGAGATCATTGCATGCCGCCGATGACTTCAATCGAGAATTTCAGGAGCTGGTGACGGAATACTGCTGGGGCACCACCTGGGGTGACGAAAGCCTGGACTACCGGCAACGCAGTCTGCTGAACCTCGGCATGATTGCGGCGCTCAACCGCATGCACGAGTGGGAGCTGCATTTCCGCGGTGCGATCCGCAATGGCTGGAGCCGGGACGAGCTGCGATCCGTCCTCATTCATATTGCCGTCTACTGTGGGATCCCGACCGGTGTCGAGTGTTTCCGCATTGCGAAAAAGGTCCTGGCCGAGATAGAAGCGGAACGTAGCTGACGTGTCCACGGCCGATGGGAAGGTGACCATTCCCCCACGCATGCGCGCCGTCCGTGTCACGGGCCACGGGGGGCTCGACAAGCTGGAACACCGGGAGGATGTCGCCACACCGCGGCCGGCCGCCGACGAAGTGCTGATTCAGGTCGGTGCCTGCGGTATGAATAACACCGACGTCAACACCCGCACGGCCTGGTACAGCAAGTCTGTGAAGAAAGCGACGGACGCCGGCGGCACCACGGGATTCGAGAATGCGAAGAACGACGATTCCACCTGGGGCGGCGGTGGCATCGTATTTCCCCGCATCCAGGGCGCCGACGTGGTGGGTACTATTGTCGATGTTGGTGCCGAGGTACCGGCGGCGCGCATCGGTGAACGCGTGCTCGTGGATCCCTGGATGCGCGATGCCCGTGATCCCGGCAACCGCAGTCTCGCCGGCTATTTCGGCAGCGAGCGCGACGGCGGCTACGCAGAGTACACGGCCGTACCCGTCGTCAACGCTTTTCCGATTCGGTCGCGGTATTCCGATGTGGAGCTTGCCACCTTTCCCTGCTCGTACTCCACCGGCGAGAACATGCTGACCCGCGCCCGATTGAGTAGCGATGAGACAATACTGATTACCGGCGCCTCCGGCGGCGTAGGCTCTGGCCTGGTGCAGCTGGCCAAACGGCGGGGTGCGCGTGTCATCGCCGTCGCTGGAAGCAGCAAGATGGACGCGGTCGCCGCACTGGGTGCCGATTGCGTGATTCCAAGGGACGCGGAGAATTTCGAAGCGATGGTGCGCGCCGCCGCCCCGGACGGTGAGGTGCAGGTGGTAGCCGATGTGGTCGGCGGTCGGGGATTTTCGCGGCTTTTGGATCTGCTGGGCCGTGGTGGCCGCTACGTGACCGCCGGTGCCATCGCCGGCCCCACAGTGGATCTGGATCTGAGAACGCTCTATCTGAAGGACTTGGAACTCCTGGGAGCGACCGTAATGCCGGTGGGCATTTTCGAAACCCTGGTGGGTTACATCGAGCGCGAAGAGATCAGGCCGTTGCTGGCGAAGACATTTCCGCTGCACAGACTCCGTGACGCCCAGAACGAGTTCCTCCACAAGCAGCACGTGGGTAACTTCGTGATCACGGTAGGCGAGGGCTGAGTCGGTCGTCCATCCATGGCGGCCACACTGCATAGAGCCTATATTCCCCAGTATTCTGCAATTCGGCCGCGCGAAGCTCCGGGGATTCGCATGACGGCCACCGGAGGGTACCCACATGAACTACGAGAAGGTCATATTCGGGTTCTTCATCATCCTTGCACTGACACTCAATTTCGGCTTCGTCATGGGGGATATCGACGATCCCAGCCATCATGACATCATAGAATTTTTTCTTGTGGTCATCGTCAATATTATCGCTACAGGCCTCAAGCTCGGCGATCGATCCCAAGTGGGAGCCTTGTTACTGGCGAGCAGTCTGGTGGCGGTTCTGCAGCTCATTGCCGCGTCGGTAGTCTGGGCAGTTGCGGTACATGTGTCAGTCGACGGAATGACCGCCAGCTCCGTGGCCATCATCGTGTCACTGGCGGGGGGTGCGATGGTGGCAAACATTATTTCCGTCACCATCGTCGTCACCGATGCACTCATGCTGCGTCGGTAGAGGGGTGAGCCATGAGCAACACAGTCAGTTCCCAACGTGTCACCTTCATCGTCCTGCGCTTCATGCGCAAACCGATCCTCGCGTTGGTGAGCGTGTACGCAATATCCATGGTGGGGTGGGTTCTAATTCCCGGCGTCGCTGTAGATGGGAAATCTCAGGAGCTCAGTTTTTTCCACGCCTTCTACTTCCTCACATACACCGCTACGACCACCGGCTTCGGTGAAATACCCATTACGTTCAGCAATGCGCAGCGCATGTGGAGTATCGTCTCGCTCTACTCTGGCGTGCTCGCATGGCTGTATGCAGTCGGCTCGATCATCCAGTTGCTGCAGAATCCTCATTTTCGTCAGGCGGTCGCCGAACGGCGCTTCGCGAAACAGGTGGCGCGCATTCGAGAGCCGTTCGTCATCATCTGTGGCTTCGGGAATACGGGCAGCCTGCTTACGCGGGGACTCAGCGACGCCGGCATGACTGTAGTCATCGTCGATTCGGACGCGGACAGGATAATGGCGCTGGGTCTGCGCGACTACCCCATGACGGTGCCGGGAATGTGCGCGGATGCGCGCACTCCCACGGTTCTGATCGAAGCGGGCTTGCTGCGGCCCAACTGCAAGGCAGTGGTTGCATTGACACCTGACGAGGAGGTCAACCTGAAAATTTCGGTCACGGCCACTCTTCTCAACGCAGGAGTCAAGGTGATTACCCAATCCACGTCGGTGATTTACGAAGAGACGCTGGCCACACTGGGAGAAGACGTACACATCATCGATCCCTTCCAGACCTTCGCCAAGTACCTTGGCGCCATCATTCACAATCCCGGCGTCCGCACTCTGAATGACTGGCTGGCCGGTGCGCATGGACGTGATCTGGAGACCTTCTCTCAGCCACCCGGTGGCACCTGGATTCTCTGCGGGTACGGGCGAATGGGGCACTGGATTCGTGAGTCCCTGGAGGCGCTGGGGATCTCCACCGTGGTCATCGAGCCCGAGCTCGACGAAAAGACAGTCGATCCCGCAAACTTCGTCGTGGGCAGAGCGACTCAGCAGTCGTTGCGTACTGCCGGTATCGAACAGGCCGCGGGAATCGTCGCGGGGACTGACAACGACGCCTACAACGTCAGTATTCTGTTGAACGCCAAGGCACTCAATCCCGATATCTTCCTGGTCGTGCGACAGAATCACCACCACAACGAGGTGCTGTTCAATGCTGCGGAAGCCGATCTCGTGATGCAGCCTACTCTGGTTGGCGCCAGGAGGATTTTGTTTCTCCTGACGGCGCCACTACTAAAAGCTTTGTTCGAGCGTATGCGCGAGAGCCAGCTGAGTTCTGATGATGATTTTGTTCATCATGTGCTGAACGATCTGCGCAATAACGTGGGAGATGCCCGACCACGTTTGTGGACCGTGGACGTCAGCAGGGAGACTGCTCCGGCATTGTTGGACTTCGTCGAAGATGGCCGGTCAGTGAGCCTGGGGGAGCTGCTGGGGGATCCGGCGGACAGAGACAAGCGCCTTCCATGCGTGCCGCTGGTCATGAAGTCCGGTGGTGAAGTGACCGTGATGCCCGTCATGTCGACGCCAGTGAAACCAGGTGATCAAATTCTTTTTTGCGGAGCACATCGCGCACCACGCTTGGTGGATGCAGCGCTGAATAACGAATACACACTGCGCTATCTGACAAGCGGCGTGGACGAAACGCGCAGCGTCGCCCTGCGCTGGGTGTCGGGTATGTTTCTGCGCTCAAAGGCGATCACGGATCGCTAGCGCAGTCCTAACGAAGGCCAGGCCGGCGGCCATGGGTCGTCCATCGATGGCGGCAAGGCCTGATCCGATGAGGAACATGCCCGCCACTTGCCGGATCTCCAGCGTCTCGCCGAGTAAGGTGATTCCCAGTACTAGAGCGCTCACGGGTAGCAGGAACGTGACGAGCAGAAGATTCGTCGCGCCGGCCCGGGCGAGAATTCGGAAGTAGATGACGTAGGCAACGGCGGTGCTGAGCAGGGAAAGGCCGAGTACTGCGCCCCAGGTCTCCATCGCCGGAGCATCCAGGCTGAAAGGTCTGTCCACCACCAATACCAGAGGCAGCATCATGAGGGCCGAGGCGCTGAGCTGTCCCGCGGCGGTGACCAGCGGCGGCGTACCCTGGAAGCGGCGCCCGAAGATGCCTGCGAAGGCGTAGGCAATCGCCGCGCCGACCACCGCCATCTGAGCGACTACTTCGAGGCCGAAGTGCTCGAGGGCGCGTGGACCGATCATCACCAGGACGCCGATCAGGCCGAAGGCTACCCCCACCAGCCGAGCGGGCGTGAGGCGTTCGTCGCGGGTCAACCAGTGAGCGAAGATGACCGTGAACAGCGGAGTCGTCGCATTCAGGATGGAAGCGAGACCGCTGCCGATGCGTGTCTGGCCCCAGACGATGAGGGTGAACGGGATGACGTTGTTGAGGGCTCCCATGGCGACGAATGCGAGCCACAGACCGGGGGCTACGGCCAGCCGCTGGCCTCGGAGGACGACCACCAGCCAGAGCGCGCCGGCGGCGATGGCGACCCGTGCAAACACCACGGTGAGGGGTGGCAAATCGTCCAGGGCAACGGCGTTGAAGAAGAATGATCCGCCCCAGAGCACCGATAAGGTGATCAGCAACAGCCACTCGGTGGCCCCCATGGGCCCCGTGATACTCGTTTTCATCCGCACACCCCTGGTTTTCGGGCCCTGAGCTTCGCTGGCCGAGGGCGCCGTGACCACCCGGTTCTTGCGGTCCCGGGAATGGCTTCAGGCCTGGTCGCGGAGGCTGGACTTGAGTCTGTAGAGGAGGTGGTGCAGGGCGTCGATGTCGGTGTCTTCCCAGCCGCTGAAAATGGCATCGGCTTGGGGGGCGATTCGCCGAAATGCCTCCCTGTAGGCCCGTTCTCCGGCTTGCGTGAGGCGGTGGCGTTTTACCCGGCCGTCCCCCGGATCCGGGTCCATGTGGACATAGCCCTTGGCGGCGAGGCGGCGGAGGATTTTCGACACACCGGGCTGCCCGGTTTCCAGCGCCGAAGCCAGTCCTGAGACCGTCCAGGCGGCACCGGGCAGGCTGGCCAGGTGATTGAGGACGACGAACTGGGCATAGGGCAGGCCGCCGCCCTTGAGCGTCCGATTGACCCGCGTCACCAGTCGCCGCTCGGCGGCGCCGAGCCAGATTAGAATCTGGCGGGATGTTCGCTCGGCAGGGGAAAATTCCATGGAATAGAAATAACATTCTATGGAAAGTAATGTCAAGCTCGGTTTTGGATAAAGCTTCGGCCTCAATACTCGGGCTCAGCGTTGCATCCTAACCCGTTGATGCTCGTTTTCTTTCCGAGACGACCATATAATGACCGCCAAGTTGAGCCTCAGCCCTGAGCTAGAGAAAAACTATTCGAACAGGGACCGTGGCGCCGGCGACGTCGAATGGCGGCCGCCGGCGGAGCGGATTGGCCCGACCCGATGGATGTCAAATGCCATCGGTGGGGTGGCACTTGAGGTGCCGCCCATCTGTGAGAAACGGCTTCCGGGGGACACGGCATGCAGTGCCACCGCCATTACCGGTCGCCGAATAACTTAAAAAAACTTTCTTAGGTGGAGTATTACCGAGGAGTGAGAATGATGACAATCAAGAAAGTACTCGTCGCTACGGCGACGATTGCGGGCCTGTCTCTGGCCGCGGGTGCAGTCAGTGCCCAGCAGGAGTTCGTGACCATCGGCACCGGTGGCGTCACCGGCGTCTACTATCCTACGGGCGGCGCAATCTGCCGACTCGTCAACAAGGGCAAGAAAAAGCACGGCGTTCGTTGCTCCGTGGAATCCACGGGCGGTTCGGTCTACAACATCAACACCATCCGCGCTGGTGAGCTGGACATGGGCGTTGCCCAGTCCGACTGGCAGTACCATGCCTACCATGGCACAGGTAAGGATTCCTTTATCAAGGCCGGTCCGTTCAAAGCGCTGCGCGCGGTATTCTCCGTGCACGCCGAGCCGGTCACCGTCATTGCGCGCGCCGATTCCGGCGTCAAGCACGTAGACGACCTGGTGGACAAGCGCGTCAACATCGGCAACCCGGGTTCCGGCACCGAGGCCACCTGGACGCTCATGTGGAAGTCCATGGGACACGCCAACTCGGACTCGGATCTGAAGCTGGCCGCACAGTTGAAGTCGGCGGAAACCCCGCAGGCGCTTTGCGACAACAAGATCGACGCGTTGTTCTGGCTGGTTGGTCACCCGAATGGGCTCTCCAAGGAAGCCACCACGACCTGTGATGCCGTGATGGTCGAGGTATCGGGTCCGGCGGTGGACAAGCTGGTGAAGGACAATTCCTTCTATCGCTACGCCACGATCCCGGCTGGCATGTACCGCGGTAACCCGAAGGACACCAAGACCTTCGGTGTCGGCGCGACCTTCGTGACGTCGACCAAGGCATCCGAGAAGCAAATTTATGTCGTGACCAAGGCCGTGTTCGACAATTTCGATGCA
>CAXMNG010000106.1:0-3393 GCA_964194585.1 Salibacteraceae bacterium
GTCCCCATTTAAATTGCGTCCTCGTCCAGTTCACCGGTGCGTATGCGGACTACCTTGTCCACCGGCGTGACGAAGATTTTGCCGTCGCCGATCTTTCCCGTGCGCGCCGCTTCGGTGATGGCGTCCAGGCAGGCGTCGGTCTGGGATTCCGACACCACGATTTCGATCTTCACCTTGGGCAGAAAGTCGACGACATACTCTGCGCCACGATAGAGTTCCGTGTGGCCCTTCTGACGCCCGAATCCCTTGACCTCGGTGGCCGTCATGCCGGTGATGCCGATGTCCGACAACGCTTCCCTCACGTCGTCGAGCTTGAAGGGCTTTATGATGGCTTCGACTTTTTTCACCGCTGGAGATCCCTCCGCCCAGTCCTGCCCGGTCCTGGTCAATGATCCATTCGCAGGCACGATGCCGGCGGAAAGCGGGCCAAGCATACCATAGTCCCGTGGTCGCGCCGCTCCGGGCAGCGGCCCATCGTGCGCCATTTAACGGCCCGGTGAGTTTGACTGCGCCTATACTGAATAGCTGTGCGCAACTGTTGCGCGGCTGCGTGTCAGGCCGGCCCTGAGGGCGCTGATGACGAAGCCGGACGGTCGGTGAATTTCCATGAATGAAGAGCCGCAACATTCCGAAGCCCGCCCGGAACCGCCTGCCGGTCCGCTGTCGCTGGATTCCGTGTGGCAGCCGCTGCACTATTTTAATATTTACAGGCTGCTTCTGGCCGGACCGTTTCTGGCGCTGGTGGTGTGGGGCGATGCGCCGCGGCCGCTGGGTGAAACCAATATCGCGTTGTTTCGGGCCGCCGCGGCGTTCTATTTCCTGTTCGCTTTGTCGAGCGCCATCGCCGGGCGCCTGCGGCGTCCGGACTTCGACACCCAGGTGGTCGTGCAGATTTACATCGACATATTCACCGTATCGCTCTTCATGCACGCGAGCGGCGGCGTCAGCAGCGGCTTCGGCATGCTGCTGATCGTTGCCATCGCCGGCGGCAGCATTCTCACCCGCGGCGGCGTCGCGCTGTTGTTCGCCGCGACGGCTGCGCTCGCGGTGCTGGGCCAGCAGTATTACGGTTGGGCGACTGGACTGTTCTCCACCGCCAGCTACGCTCACGTGGTTATGCTGGCGGCGGCGTTCTTCGCCACCGCTTACCTCACTTACATCTCGGCGCGGCGCATCCGTGTCAGTGAAGAGCTGGCTGCGGAACGCGAGGTGGACCTGGCCAATCTGGCGCAGCTCAACGAGCACATCATCCGCCGTATGCAGGCCGGCATACTCGCCATCGATGCTCAGGGTCACATCCGGCTCATGAACCGCTCCGCACAGCGCCTCCTGGGCGTATCCCGCGAGTCCGGCGGCAAGCAATTGCCCCAGGTGCTGCGCGGCCTGGCCGGGCTCATGCAGGAGTGGCGTGAGGACATGTCCCACGCGACGCACATATTCCGACCCGAAGGGACGGAGACCAAGGTGATGGCCTCCTTCGCCGCCATCGGCACCCAGGCCAGCGACGGTGTGCTGGTTTTTCTGGAAGATGCGTCGGGCCTCGCCCAGCGGGCACAGCAGCTCAAGCTCGCTGGCCTGGGGCGGCTCGCCGCCAGCATCGCCCACGAGATCCGCAATCCCCTGGGCGCTATCAGTCATGCGGGTCAGCTGCTGGACGAATCGAACAACCTGGACAAAGGCGACCGCCGGTTGACTCACATCATTCGCGACAACGCCGAACGTATGAACGCCATTATCGAGGACGTGCTGCAGCTCGGCCGTGGCAAGCCCGCGGAGCCCGAGCGGGTCGCGCTGGCAGGATGGCTGGATGGCTTCGTCACGGATTTCGTGACCGCCAACATCAGCGCCAGGGATGCCATCACCGTGAGCGTCGAGCCACAGGATCTGGAAGTGCGCTTCGATCCCAATCAGCTGCGCCAGGTGGTGTGGAATCTGTGCGAAAATGGGCTGCGTCACGGCAACGGCGAACCGGGCCTGGAGCTCAACGCAGGGCTGGGAGAACAGACCCGGCGGCCGTTCCTGGAGGTGCAGGACCACGGTGAGGGAATTCCGGTGGAAGTCGAGGAGCAGGTCTTCGAGCCTTTTTACACCACGCGCGTGGACGGCACCGGGCTCGGCCTGTATCTGGCCCGGGAGCTGTGCGAAGGTAACCAGGCGTCGCTGAATCTAATGCGCGGGCAGCAAGGTGGCCGATTTCGCATCACCTTTTCTCATCCCGGCCGACAGGACATGCTTCCAACATGAACCGGCCCCGTGCATTGGTCGTCGACGACGAGCCCGACATTCGCGAGCTCATCGAGATCACCCTGGAACGCATGGACGTGGCCACCACTGCGGTAGCCAACCTGGATGACGCCTACGCGGCCGCGAGGAAATCGCCGTTCAATCTATGTCTCACGGATATGCGGCTGCCCGATGGCAACGGCATCGATCTCATACGCCACATGCACCAGCACCACCCGGGCGTTCCTGTGGCCATGATCACGGCCCACGGCAACATGAGCTCCGCCATCGAAGCGCTCAAGGCCGGCGCCTTCGATTTCGTCTCCAAGCCGGTCGACCTTCAGGTTCTGCGCAACCTGGTCGGCACGGCGCTGAAGCTGGGCGACAGGGCGGCCGTCTCCAATCGCAGCCTCATCGGCAACGCCGCTTCCATGCACGACGTGCGCAATACGATTGCCAAGCTCGCCCGCAGCCAGGCGCCGGTTTATGTCAGCGGTGAATCGGGTACCGGCAAGGAGCTGGTGGCGCGGATGATTCACGAGCAGGGTCCGCGCGCGGACCAGCCCTTCGTGCCGGTGAACTGCGGCGCGATCCCCGAGGCGCTCATGGAAAGCGAGCTGTTCGGCCACAAGAGGGGCAGCTTCACCGGCGCCGTTGCCGACAAGCTGGGCCTGTTCCAGGCCGCCGCCGGCGGCACGCTGTTCCTGGACGAGGTGGCGGACCTGCCTTTTACCGTGCAGGTCAAGATGCTGCGCGCCATCCAGGAGAAGTGCGTGCGCCCGGTGGGCGTGGAGCGCGAGGTGGCGGTGGACGTGCGAATCTTGAGCGCCAGTCACAAGGATCTGGACGCATTGGTGAAGCTGGGTCACTTCCGGCAGGATCTCTACTACCGCTTGAATGTCATCAACCTGCATGTTCCGGCGTTGCGTGAGCGCCCCGAGGACATCCGCCTGCTTGCCCGTCACATACTCGAGCGGCTTGCCGCTCAAGATGGCGTGCAGCTTTCGGCTCTTTCCGAAAGCGCCGTCCAAACCCTGGAACGCTACGCGTTTCCCGGCAACGTCCGCGAGCTCGAGAACATTCTCGAGCGGGCCATGACCTTGTGCGACGGCAATGTCATCGGCATCGACGACCTCGCCATCCAGCAGGCGGAGAAGGCCGACGAGCAGG